>JBBQTV010000012.1:0-31367 GCA_038212935.1 Pyrinomonadales bacterium
TGCAAGCCATGCAGGAAAGTTTTCGGCCGCTGCCTTTTGCGGCTTGGCGGCGATCTGTTTGGCGAGCTTCGCGGCGGCTTCGGGAAAGCGAGGCAGCGATTCGGTGCCGGGCATCCGCATCGCGGCGGCGAACTCGACGAAATTCGGGGCGTATGTTTCGAGCGTTTTGAGAGCGATGTCGCCAAGCTTGCGAGGCGTTTCGGCGGTAAAGCGATCAGCTCCGCCGTACACAACATGCACCGGAAAGCGGCGGCTTCGCTTCAACGGGGTACGACCGCCTTTTTTGCCCTTGCTCTTCACAATAAGCTGAACGCCTTTGTCGCCCTCTTCAAAGATTGATTTGCTCATAAGCTAAGCAGGTTTTTTCGGATTTTCGCGAATACCGGTGTAATGAGCTGACGCGATCTTCCATCCGACATTGCCCTTTCGGCAGACGATCGTTGCACGCATTTCCCGAGGCGGCATCGCCATGCCCTTGGCCTCAACATTAAAAGTTAGGCGGACTATCACGATAGCGAATTCGTCATATTGGCGGATCGAGTAGTCAGAAGCCTCCACGGTGACCTTGACGCCGTCCATCTTTTTCTTTTCCGCGGGCGAATAGAAGCCCAAGACTTTCTCGCGTGAATCAACCTCGCCGAGCGGCGATATCTCGATAAAGTCTGTGGTAAAGACGGAATTTAACCTTGGCGAGTCGTAATTTCGCTGTGCCTCGAGCATCGTGTGTACGAGGGATCTGATCTCACCATTAGCTTCTGGTTCCGTCTGGGCCGAGATTGAGATGGCAGAAACCAAAAGTGCGGCGATCAAAATGCATCTTCTGAGTAACATTCTTATCCTCCGAAAAATAAAGTCTTGAGCACATCAATTACGCACGTAGGATGAGGTTAGTTCCTAGAATATCTCGTCCATCGCCTCTTCCAGATTCTTTACCCCGACCACGCGAATGCCCAAAAGCTTCTCGAGGCCTTTCCGATTCGACTCGGGCAAAATAAGCTTTTTGAAGCCGAGTATCTGCGCCTCGCGGGCACGTGACTGTGCCTGCAGGACGCCGCGGACCTCGCCGGTCAGCCCGACCTCGCCAAAGACCGCGACCTCGGGCGGGATCTGAAGATTGCGGAAACTCGACGCTATCGCCGCAATGACACCAAGGTCCGCGGCAGGTTCGTCGACCTCCAGCCCGCCCGCGATATTTACAAAAACATCGTCGCCCGTAAGCTGAAGCCCGAGGCGTTTTTCGATCACTGCGATCAGCAACGCGGTCCGATTGTAATCAAAGCCCTGAGCCATCCGCCGACCCGAGGCTGATTTCGTGCTACTTACCAAGGCCTGCACCTCGACGAGCATTGGACGCGTGCCTTCCATGCATACCGTGACGACCGAACCGCTTGCGCCTTCCGGGCGTTCCTGCAGGAAAAGTTCCGACGGATTCCCGACGGGCATCAATCCCGCGTTCGTCATTTCGAAAACGCCGATCTCGTTCGCCGCACCGAATCGGTTTTTGGTTGCGCGGATAATTCGGTGATTGTGATGACGGTCGCCTTCGAAATAGAGAACGGTATCGACGATGTGTTCCAGCGTTTTGGGCCCGGCGATGGAGCCTTCCTTGGTCACATGGCCCGTCAAAAACACGGGTGTCGCCGTCTGCTTAGCGAACATCATGAACTGAGCTGCGACCTCGCGCACCTGCGAGACGCTGCCCGGAGCCGATTCGATCTTGTCGCTGAAGACCGTCTGGATCGAATCCACGATGATGAAATCCGGTCTCAGTTTTTCGGTCTCGATAAGTATCGCCTGCAGATTCGTCTCAGGTAATAAAAACATGCTATCGGCGTTTATGCCAAGCCGTTCGCCACGCATCTTTATCTGCCGTTCCGATTCTTCGCCCGAAACGTACAAAACTTTCGCTCCCGGAAGCCCAAGTTTCTCAGCCATTTGCAGGACGATGGTGGATTTCCCAATGCCCGGTGCACCGCCGATCAGAACGAGCGACCCCGCAACGATGCCGCCGCCGAGAACGCGGTCAAACTCCTCGATGCCGGACGAAACGCGGGCGTCGTCCTGAGATTCGATCGAACCGAAAGCGATCGGCTCAGCAAAGCCCGGCCGGCCGCTGAAACCCGAACCGATGCCTGCCGCCTTCGCCATCGGGCGAAACCGCTCTTCGACCATCGTGTTCCATTCGCCGCAATCCGGGCATTGCCCGAGCCACTTGCGTTGCTGGCCGCCGCAGCTTTGGCAGACGTATATCGATGCAGGCTGTTTTGCCATAGCAGAATTACAAAGTGTGAGACCAAAGTTTATCAGAAGCCTAGATCGAAAGGTATCGGCGGCCCGCAATGGATTGCGAAAAAATAATCCGATATTCTGACAACGTGAACGTTACATCAATTCATGCATTTGCGGAAAAGGTCGCCCTGGTCACGGACGGAGCCGATCCGATCGGAAAAGCGATCGCTCTCCAATTGGCGTTGCAGGGAAGCTATGTGTTGGTCGGCGTGCCAACGGGAAAAGCGGAAGATAGTTCGATAGAGGAGCTTAAAGCTCTCGGAACGCTTGCGGCCGCGATCTCGGCGGATCTGACTACCGCCGAAGGTGCAAAGCATCTTGTGGCCGGGGTCGAAAAGGCCTTTGGCCGGCTTGATCTGCTCGTGAATTGCGCGAAAACGGATGTCCATTCGGCGTTTATGGATACTAGCGAAGGGGACCTAAACGATGCCGTCGCGGGCAGGCTGATCCCGCTTTATTTCGTGACGCAGGCGGCCGTACGATTGATGTCCGACCGCCCGAAACCTCGGATCGTTAGTATATTTCCGGAGGGCGATGCAAATGAGGATCCAATAACCGCGGGGCTTCACGCGGCGGCGTTGGCGATCATGGATCAGCTTTCGCGGACACTTCCGGACAAATTTCGTGTGAACTCGATCAAAGTAAGCGAGGAAATGACGCACGGTGACGGTGACCCGGAATTGTTTCGGCCCACACCGAAGGTTTCGCCCGATGACGTCGCCCGGATCGCATTATTCCTGCTCTCGGGCGAAGCGAAGGCAATGAATGGCGAGGTCATTACACTTAATTGACTTTGGGTTGCCTGAAAAATTAACTTCGCCTCTCGCTTTGTGTTAAGATTTTGTTGATGAAGTGGGATGTTGTCATCATAAGATTTGCTTTTGTCGCTTTGTTGGCGGCGATCGGCTTTTTGCTTAATCCGCTCGCGCAGACGATGCGATTGGGCGAGATCGACGATGCCACCCGAAGGCTCCTTTCGGCATTTCTCGGTGTCGCGATCGCTTTGGTGATCATCGCATTTGAGATGCGCGTCCTTCGGGCAAGCCTTAAAACCTTGATCGGAGCTGCGATCGGGTCGATCCTAGGCATTGCGGGTGCGTTCCTAATCGGCATTCTCATTTCCATCCAGAAGGTCGAAGCAGTACCGGCGGAAATGCAGGCGTTTCTGACGATCTCGCTTGGCTTTTTTATGGGCTACGTCGGCCTGATGGTCGGTGCGGCCAAGGGCGATTATCTTGACCTATCGGCGTTAGGCGGCATCTTCAGCGATAAGACGGTCAAACGTGATTACAAAGTCCTCGATACTTCAGTCATTATCGATGGCCGCATTGCCGACGTTGCCGAAACAGGTTTTCTGAGCGGAACGCTGATCATCCCGCATTTCATCCTGGCAGAACTGCAGCAGGTCGCCGATTCGGCTGATTCATCTAAGCGCCAACGCGGCCGCCGCGGGCTGGATATGCTCCAGCGATTACGCAACAATAGCCAACTCGACATTCAGATCGTCGAAACAGATTTTCCGGCCGTGAAAGAGGTCGATCTGAAGCTCATCGAGCTCGGCAAACAGCTCGACGCTGTGATCGTCACAAACGACTTCAACCTGAACAAGGTGTCGCAGCTTCGCGGCGTTGCAGTGCTCAATATCAATGAGCTTGCGAATGCCTTAAAGCCAGTCGTCCTTCCGGGCGAGGCGATGCGTGTCTTCGTGCTAAAGGAAGGCAAGGAATACAATCAGGGCGTTGCGTATTTGGACGACGGCACGATGGTCATTATCGATAATGCCCGCCGCTTGATCGGCAAGACCGCTGATATTGCCGTAACGAGCGTCCTGCAGACGACCGCCGGTAAGATGATATTTGGCCGACTGTGGGAAGAGAAAGACGAGAACGGCGACCACGGCAGCCACAGCACTGCTACTATCCACGATTCGCGGTCAATGGGCTTTCGGAAAGCGACACGCGAACTTCGCCAGACCACGATAATTGAAGAAGTTGAATAGACCTTCCGGTCACGGAAATGAATACTGCCATCATCGTAGCCGCAGGCAGCGGAACGCGATTTAATTCCCAACGTCCGAAACAGTTTCTCGAGGTCCTCGGCAAGCCTGTGATCATTCACACGATCGAACGCTTCGAAGATTGTCCCGATGTCTCGGAAATCATTCTCGTCCTTGCGGAAGAAGAGATCGCCGAATTCTCGGAAAGTGTAAAGAAATACAATTTTACGAAGCTTAGATCGATCGTAGCCGGCGGAGGGAGCCGAGCTCAATCGGTGCTGAATGGCTTCGCAGCCGTCGATCCGGCGACCAATGTCGTCGCAGTGCATGACGGTGCCCGGCCGCTGGTGACGAGCAGCGAGATCGGCGTTACGATCCGACGGGCGGCGGAAGATGGAGCCGCGTGTTTAGTCGCCCCGGTGACCGACACTATAAAGGAAGTGGATGGCGATCACATCGTCGGTACGGTTGACCGCCGCGTTCTTCGCCGGGCACTTACGCCGCAGGCATTTCGTTACGCAATTTTGCACGAGGCGTTTGAGAACGCCGACAATCTCGCGACTGCAACCGATGAATGCTTTTTGGTCGAAGAACTCGGCTACCAGATCGCTACAATTCCTGGAAGCGCTCGCAATATTAAGATCACACACGCCGAAGACCTGTTGCTAGCCGAAGCCATCTTGAATTCACTTAATTGAAGATCAATGTTCCGAATCGGATTAGGAAATGACATTCACCGGCTTGTACCGGGCAGGCCTCTAATTATCGGCGGTGTTCGGGTTGAATCGGAACTCGGAGCCGATGGTCATTCGGACGCGGATGTTCTGCTGCATGCAATAACGGATGCGCTTTTGGGTGCACTTGCCCTTGGCGACATAGGTACGCACTTCCCGAACAGCGATACGCAGTGGAAAGATGCAGAAAGCTCGGTCTTTCTGGCTAAAGCGAACGAGATCGTCCGTTCCAAAGGGTTTTCGATTGTGAACATCGATTCGACCGTGTCGCTTGAAACCCCAAAGCTGCGACCGTACATTGAGGAAATGCGAACCAATATCGCACGCATCCTCGAACTGGACAGCGCCGCCGTGAGCATAAAAGCCAAGACCGGCGAGGGCGTCGGTTCCGTCGGCAAAAATCTAGCAATCAGGGCCGAAGCCATCGTGTTGATCTCCAAGAGCTAAAATTTGTTCCCGATAGACTTAAATGCTGCCCTTGTGCGAAACTTGGGCAGCTTTTCATTTTGTACAGACAATGCGTCCACAGGAAATAATAGCGAAAAAGCGAGATGGCGGCGAGCTGTCCCGGGCGGAGATCGATGCCTTTATCGATGGCGTCTGCGACGAATCGTGGGCGGACTATCAAACGTCGGCATTGGTGATGGCGATGTTCATTCGCGGACTTAACGACGAAGAGCAGAATGCGCTTACTTACGCGATGCTCAATTCGGGCGAGGTGCTCGACCTCGCGAACCTCGCCAAACCAAAAGCCGACAAACATTCCACAGGCGGCGTTGGCGATAAAACCTCGCTGATAATTGCCCCGATCGTCGCCGCGTGCGGCATCGCCGTGCCGATGATCTCTGGCCGCGGGCTTGGCCATACCGGCGGAACGCTCGACAAACTGGAATCGATACCCGGCTACAATGTCGATCTTGAGACCACGGAATTTCGTCGGATCGTTGAGGAATGCGGTTTCGCGATGTCCGGCCAGACGGCCGACATTGCTCCCGCCGACAAAAAGCTCTACGCGCTTCGCGACGCGACTGAGACGGTGCCATATATTCCGCTGATCGTCGCCTCAATAATGTCCAAAAAGCTCGCTGAAGGCCTGGACGCGCTCGTGCTCGACGTCAAGACCGGCAGCGGCGCATTCATGCAGAAATACGAAGATTCCATCCGGCTCGCCGAAGCTCTCGTTAAAACGGGTCGCGTTTTTGGTGTAAAAACGCAGGCCGTCGTCTCGGATATGAGCCAGCCGCTCGGAAAATATGTCGGGAATTCGCTAGAAGTCTACGAATGTGTCCAGATCTTGCGAGGCGAGAGCGATCCTAACTTTGCCGACACGCGGGAACTTTCGATCGAACTTTCGGCTCGGCTTCTGGTGCTGTGCGGGCAGGCCGACGGCATCGAGAATGCCCGGGCAACGTCGGCCGAGAAGCTCTCGAGCGGCGAAGCCTACGAGTTGTTCGTAAAAAACTGTGAGATGCAGGGCGCCGATCCAGCCTACTTTGATACGCCCGAACGCATATTGGGCGACGGGCTTCATCTGGCCGAGGTCAAGGCCGACGCTGATGGCTATGTATCCGAAGTTGACGCACTTTCGATCGGGAAGGCGATAGTCGAACTCGGTGGCGGGCGGATAAAGGCCGAAGATGATATTGACCACGCCGTCGGCTACTCCTGTCAGGCAAAGATCGGCGACGCGGTTAAGCAGGGCGACGTTCTGGGCGTGCTGCATTGCCGCGACGAAGACCAGGCAGCACAGGTTAGCGAAAGTCTCATCAAAGCATATAGAATAGTCGAATCCGTAACTCCGTCGCCCGAGCTGATCAAGGCCGTGATCTAACGATGAAAATTGCCAATAAACTTAGCATATTTCTTTTGGCCATAACCGTTGCTGTGTCCGCTTCGTGCGGTTTTCGCAATGAGACCGCGGCGGAAGGCTGCAATATCAGGGTCGGCATCGTCTTCGACATCGGCGGTAAGAATGACCGCTCGTTCAACGCCGCCGCATGGGAAGGCGTTCAGCGTGCCGAAAAAGACCTGAACATCTGTCTCTACGACGTCGAGCCCGGAAACCCGACCTCCATCGAACCCGCAATGCGTGCCTTTGCCGAGCGCAATTTTGACCTCGTTATCGGGGTTGGGTTTGCCCAGGGGCCGATCATGCAAAAGGTTGCGACGGATTATCCGAATATTAAATTTGCGATCGTTGACGGCGTAATTTTTGAGGCCGACGGCAAAACGCCGAAGCAGAATGTCGCCTCGCTCGTCTTCCGCGAACACGAAGGCTCGTACCTCGTAGGCATGATCGCCGCAGCAAAATCGCGTACCGGTGTGCTCGGCTTCCTCGGCGGGATGGACATTCCGCTTATCCATCGCTTTAACAAAGGCTACGAAGAAGGCGCGAAAGCCGTCAACCCAGACATTCGCCTCGTCACCAACTACGTCGGGGTGACCGACCACGCCTGGAACAATCCCGGCAAGGGCAAAGAGCTCGCGCTATCGCAGATCGAAAAAGGTGCGGACGTTATCTTCACCGCTGCCGGCAACTCCGGCCTCGGGGCGTTCGATGCGGCTGAGCAGTTTGGAATGAACGACGACGGCCAGGCAAACCGTTTTGTCATCGGCGTTGATTCAAATCAGAACAGCGTCAAGCCCGGCTTCGTGCTGACCTCGATGGTCAAACGCGTCGATAACGCCGTCTATGACGTCATTCAGGAAGTGATCGAAAACCGCTTCGTCGGCGGCTTTCACGTTTTCGGCCTAGATAAAGACGGCGTCGCCTACGCCATGGACGATTTCAACCGGCCGCTCATTCCCGAAGACGTGATCCAACGCGTAGAACAGGCCCGCACCAAAATAGTCGCCGGCGAGATAAAAGTAACCGACGCGATGGCGAACTAGTATCGAGATGTTATTGACCGTGATCAATGATAAGAGGAAAATGTCTGAAATGTCTTGGGTAAAAGGAGGAAAGAATGTTTAAGATCTTGTCATGCGTGCTGTTGTTAGGAGCAGTTGCTAACGCGCAGATGCGCTACATCACAAGCAACTACGAGCAATCGACCGACCAAACGAAAATTGCCGTAACTTTTGCCGTGTCGCCGATGTTGATGGATTCCGACACCGACTCTTGGCTCCTTGGCACAAGTTTCAAGGGTGACAAGGTACCTGATGCTCCGGACTGGGAATTGTCTGTTGTCACGACCGCAAAGAATTGGCGACTCCGCGGAGCCGACCTAAACGTTCGTGGTCTTATCGACGGTGAAAGCGTTGACCTCGGGATAATGACGCGCGTTAACGGACGACTCCGTCCCTCATCAACCTTCGAAGCGGCATCGATAAAACTGTCTTCTAAAGTCGTAGAAAGAATCGCTAATGCCAAGAAATTCGAGGTTGAGGTCGCAGACTTGAACCGTTCATTCGAGGAGAACGATTTGAAGAAGATAAAGTTCTTCCTCGAAAAGTTCCGCACAGCGCACACTAGAGAAGATCTTAAACGATAGTATTACGGAATCCATGCTCGAAGTTGTAAATGTTAGAAAGACGTTTGGCGATTGCGTCGCGAATGAGGACGTTTCGCTGCACGTCAAGGAAGGCACTATCCACGCGATCGTCGGTGAGAACGGGGCGGGCAAATCGACGATCATGAAGATCGTTTACGGATTTTACCGGCCGGATAGCGGCGAGATCCTGCTTCGCGGCGAAGCCGTTTCGATCAAGAATCCGCACGACGCGATCAAGCTTGGCATCGGAATGGTCCATCAGCATTTCATGCTGGTCGATACGATGACCGTCGCCGAGAACATCATCCTCGGCGCCGAGACCGGTTCGCCCGTCGCCCTTGATATCGAAAAAGCGAACGCCGAGATCCTAAAGCTCTCGAACGACCTAAAACTCGGCGTCGACCCGAAAGCTTTTATCGAAGACCTCTCGGTCGGCGCACAGCAGCGTGTCGAATTGCTCAAGGCACTTTACCGCGACGCCGAATTGCTGATCCTCGACGAGCCGACGGCCGTGCTCACGCCGCAAGAAATAAGCGAATTCTTCGGTATCCTTCGACGAATGAAGGAGCAGGGCAAGACGATCATCATCATCACCCACAAGCTCGAAGAAGTGCTTGCGATCTCCGATGAAGTTACGGTGATGCGCGACGGCCGAACGGTCGGCAATGTCGTCACCACTGAAACGTCCGCCGCCGACCTGGCGCGAATGATCGTCGGCCGCGACGTGCTTTTGCGAGTCGAAAAGCCCGACGCCAGCCCGAACGGGGAAGTACTTGAGGTTGCAAATATCTCCGTCACGGGAAAGCACGGGACGGCTGTCGATGATATCAGCTTTAGGGTCCGGTCGGGCGAGATCGTCGGTATCGCCGGCATCGAGGGCAACGGCCAGACCGAACTTATCGAAGCTCTCGCAGGCCTGATAAAGGTCTCGGCCGGGAAGGTCATCTTTGAGAGCAAGGACGTCACCAACCACAGCGCCCGACGGATGAAAGAGCTCGGCATCGCTCATATTCCTGAGGATCGTCATCGCCGCGGCCTGCTGCTTAATTCCGATCTTTCTGAGAACGCGATACTCGGCGTCCACTATCGCCCGCCGGTCTCGTCGGGTGGTTTCATCGATTCGTCAGCGGTGCGTTCGCGGACCGCTGAGATCATCGAAAACTTCGACGTCCGGCCGCCAAACCCCGACCTGCTGGCGCGTTCGCTGTCGGGCGGCAATCAGCAGAAGCTGATCATCGGACGCGAATTCGGACTGCGGCCGAAGCTCTTGCTCGTCTCGCAGCCGACTCGGGGCGTCGATATCGGCGCGATCGAATTCATTCACCGAAAGCTCATCGAAATGCGCGATTCCGGTACGGCCGTGCTGCTCGTATCTGCTGAATTAGAGGAGGTTACGGCCCTGGCCGACCGTCTGCTCGTCATCAGAAAGGGCAAGATAGTCGGCGAGGTCGACCCAAAGGTCACGTCAAACGAAGAGATAGGTTTGCTGATGACCGGTGGTTGAGGACCTAGGCAGAAGTGCCGGCCGTTCCGCCCAAAACCTTCCCGATCCGCGACACGGCTTCCTCAAGATTTTCCATCGAAGTCGCGTATGAGATTCGCAGGAATCCGTCTGCACCAAACCCCGCACCGTCTGTCACAACCGTTTGAGCTTCGCTAAGCAATGCGTCCGCAAGATCTTCTGATGTCTTAAACCTGTCGCCCAGCAATCCTCTCACATCCGCAAACGCATAAAACGCACCCTCCGGCTCGGCGCATTTGATGCCGTTGATGGCGTTGAGAGCAGGTATCAGGTATGCACGACGCCTTGAATACTCGTCGAGCATCTGTTCGACGGCGGCGATCGAGGCTGCGGGTTCCTTTAGCGCCATAGCGCACGCATATTGCACGAACGACGTCGGGTGCGTTGCCGAATGGCTCTGCAGCTTGACCATCGCCTTTGTCCATTCTTCGTTGGCTATCGTATAGCCGATCCGCCAACCGGTCATCGCGTACGTCTTAGAAAAACTGCCCGCGACGCAGACGTGTTCACGAAGCTCGGCCGGCAGCGAGGCCGACGTAAAAACCTCGGCCGGCGGGTATGCAAAGAACAGATAGCATTCGTCAGTCAGCACATAAACGCCGCGTTCGGCGCAGAGCTCGATGATCTTTCGCATTTCGTCCGCCGGTATCACGCGGCCCGTCGGATTGTTCGGCGAATTTATGATTATCAGCTTCGTCCGATCGGTTATCGCGTCGCGGACCTGATCGGCGGTTAGTACAAATCCCGTTTCCTCGGTGTCGATAAAAACGTTCTTCGCCCGGCAGAATGCGCCGATCTCCGGAAATGTCACCCAGTATGGTCGCGGTATGAGCAGTTCGTCGCCGGGGTTCAATATCGTACATGCCGCATTAAAAAGTGCCTGCTTGCCGCCGCACGACGCCGCGATCGTCCCCGGCGAAAGATCCGCTCCGAACTGCTCGGCATAAAACGAAGCGATCGAATCGCGAAAAAGCTTCAGCCCCGAGCTCGGCGTATATTTCGTCAGGCCCTTCGTCAGGCCCTCTATCGCCAGTTTTTTTATAAAATCGGGCGTGTCGAAATCCGGCTCGCCGACAGTCAGATCGATCACGCTATGGCCTTGCTCGCGAAGCTCTGCCGCCGCCTGAGCCGCCTTTAGTGTCGAAGAAGCCGCCATTGCCGCTACATTTTCAGAGACGGGGAAACCTTTCATGCCACCTATTCTGCCACAACCCCACGCCACGCCGAAACACACTTCTGTCTAAGCATCTTTCTTTCACGTCAATTGCCGGGTCTTGCGTTAGAATACGTCTTCTTGTTCGGAGGCATCATTATATGAACGAAAATACGCATTCTATTGAACTAAAAAACGGCAGCACCCTGCCGTATGTCGAACAAGGCGACCCGAGCGGTACGCCCATCATCTTTCTCCACGGCGTCACCGATTCGCATCGGTCATTTGATCTGATCCGCGAGCACATTCCGAGCGAGTTCCGGGCGATCGCCATCACCCAACGCGGCCACGGAGACGCGTCGAAACCGGCGAGCGGTTATTCGTCCGCAGAGCTAGCCGGTGACGTGAAATTGTTTATGAGAGCAATGCGGATCGAATCTGCGTTCATCGTAGGCCATTCAATGGGAAGTTTTGTGGCCCAGCGATTCGCGGCCGAGAATCCGGAGATGGTTCGCGGGCTCGTACTGATCGGCTCGTTCGCGACGTGTGCCGATAACGAGGGCGTAAAGCAATTCGTGGACGCAGTCGTGAGGCCGTTGACCGACCCGATCCCGAGGGAGGTCGCTGCCGATTTCCAGGCGGGAACATACTCAAAAAGCTTGCCGTCGTGGTTCGAGGAACTTGTCGTGAATGAGAGCCTGAAAGCACCCGCACGCGTTTGGAAAGAGGCGTGCCTGTCGATGATCGACACCGATCACAGCGAGCTGCTGAAGACCATCAAGGCAAAAACGCTTCTGCTTTGGGGTAGCGAAGACGCCTTTATCTCCGTCGATGACCAGGAACGGCTCCTGTCTCTCATCCCCGACGCATGGCTAACCATCGACGACGGCACCGGCCATTCCCCCCACTGGGAAGACCCAACCAGAACCGTCAACGACATACTAGCCTTCGTCGCCCAAGTCACTGCCGCATCTGCCCAACGGGAGCAAATCTAACCAGGTATGGGTATTCTCCCACAATCGTATCGCTAGATGTAAGTAACTAATGAACCGGGTGCAAAAAACTAGTCGTTAGAGTGCCATTTGTTTTGTGGCGTTGTTTTGCTTTTTGGATCAGAGGTTTAGGTCAGCGGTTTTTGGCCAAGCTTTTCGCGCATTCGGGTTTCGACCAGCTCGGGGATGAGGCCTTCGACGCGGCCGCCGAGTTCGAGGACCTGCTTCATCAAGGTCGATGAGACGTAGGAATATTCCTCGCCGGCCATGAGAAAAACGGTCTCGATGGTGGGCTCGAGCTTGCGGTTCATCAGAGCCATCCGGAGCTCGTATTCGTAGTCGCTGACGGCGCGAATGCCCCGTACAATCGCCGTCGCAGACTTTTCCTTCGCGAAATGCGCGGTCAGTCCGGAGAAGCTGTCGACGACCAGCGAACACCCGTTTCCGCCCAGCGATGGCAATATCTCCGCGATCATCGCGCAACGTTCCTCGACCGAAAACATTGGGTTTTTGTCCGGGTTATTGAGCACGGCGATGACGATCTCATCAAACAGCGGAAGGCTCCGCTTGATGATGTCCAGGTGGCCGTTGGTGAGCGGATCAAACGACCCGGGGAAAATTGCTCGACGCATAAGTAGATATATAGCAATGAATTAACTGACACTAGAAATACTTCTTCTGCAGACGCTTCGCCTTTTCGACGGCTTCGTTGTGTTCGACGACATAGTCCGGATGGGGTTTCATTTTTAGCAATTCGCCTATCTGCTTTCGTGCGTCTTCTTTACGCCGGAGGGCGAGATATGCTTCTGCCAGATCGGCTTTTATCTTGGCATTGGCGGGCCTGATCGAAAGTCCCTTCTCCAAATATTCAACCGCCTTTTCGGCCTTGCCGCCATAGATGCGAGTCGCAAGTTCTAGCTGAGCCAAGGCATCGTAGGCACTCGCGGCTTCATAATCGGGTTGGATCTCAATCACCTTGTTCATCGTCTCACGGATGTCGTCGATAGATTTGATGCCGACGGTAACCGGGCTGAGTTTAGACAACTCGCCAAGGTTTGCGCCGTACCAGAAGTGCCCGTCGGGTTTTCCCGGTTCCATCCGCGAGGCGATCAGGCCCGCCGCCCGTCCTTTCTCGAAAACAGGTTCCTTCTGCGTTTCGGTTTCGAGCCTTCGGCCAAGGAAAAGGCTGTATTTCGCGAACTTCCATTCAACCTCGTAGGATCTGGCGGAAGGGTTGCGAAGCGATTCGAGAACGGCAACTGCCTGCCGAAGTTTCTCAAGATCTGAGCGCTCAGCGAATAGCTGGTCAGCCTCGGCGATGCGTTCACGAGACGGGCCGCTGGCCGCATTGTTCGCGGTGGTCTCGCCTATAGCTTCGGAAGAGCAAGATGGCTGTAAGCACAATGTAATTACAATTACAAATAAAATACAAAGTTCGTGCCGTTTGAGGTAGCAAATTTCGTTTCTCATGCTAAGATTTCTTTACACAAACGCCAAATCGGTACTCGAAAAGAAAATAGCACAATCGGGTTATGAACAAAAACGGAATCGCCGCTGCATTTTACGATCTTGAAGGTACGCTTGTTAGCACGAACCTGGTGCACACCCTTGCCTTTTATGCGAAGCGGCAGCAGGGCCTGTGGCAGACGGCGAAGAAAAGCGTCGGGACGCTGGCTAAGCTTCCCTTCTTTGGAGTTACGGACCTCTATTCGCGGAACGTTTTTAACGAAGTCTTTTTTAGGAGCTATGCAGGATTTTCGCAGGATCGCCTTCGGTATTTTTCGGAAGAGCTTTTCGAAGAAGTGTTGAAGCCGGCGATATTTCCGGGAACGGCGGAGCTGATCTCGCAGGGGAAAAAGATCGGACAGCGGCAGGTGGTTTTGACCGGTGCACTGGATTTCACGATAGACCGGATGATGGAACATTTGGGCATCGAGGATTATGTCGCGAACCGATTGGAATTTGTTAACGGCTATGCGACCGGCCGCGTGCTGCCGCCGGTGATGGCTTCTGCGACAAAAGCGAAATGGATACGCGAATATGCCGAGAAGAATGACATAAACCTTAGCGAATCGTACGCCTATTCGGACAGCATTTCGGATCTGCCGATGCTGTCGATAGTTGGGCACCCGGTCGCGGTGTGTCCGGATTTTAGACTGAAGCAGGCTGCCCGGCAGCATGACTGGGCTGTATTGGACCTGAAATAAGTATTACGGCCAACTCACAGATTTTTATGACAAGAACTTTTTCATTTCGCACATTTGGGTTATTGATGGCAATTACGGCGGTCGCTCTTCATGGGCAGATCGCTGTCGGAAAGCGAACCGATCCGACATCGAAGCCAACATCTAAATATTTCGATGCGAAGCAGCTTTTGAAAGACGTCGAATATTTGGCGTCTGATGAGCTTGAGGGGCGTTCTGCTGATCGGCCATCTATAGCGAAGGCCCGCGAGTACGTTGAAAAGAGATTTAAGAAATCAGGCCTGAGTCCGATCGGTGCGTCGTACATGCAAGAATTTTCGATAACGCGGCGGAATGCTGAGAGTCTGAAAGGTATCAATTACGTCGGGCAGATCAAGGGCAAAAAATCGCCCGAAAAGTATATTGTGATAACGGCGCACTACGACCATGTAGGTATCCAGAATGGCGAGATCTACAACGGCGCAGATGACAACGCATCGGGTACCGCGGCGTTGTTTGCAATAGCAGAATATTTTAGCAAAAAGATGCCGGAACATTCGCTGATCTTTGTTGCCTTTGATGCCGAAGAGAAGGGGCTTCAAGGGGCTAGGCATTTTGTTGCAAATTTACCGGTGGCGAAAGAAAGCATTCTATTGAATTTGAACATGGATATGCTTTCGCGAAGCGATAAGGGCGAGCTTTACGCCGCGGGGACACACCATTATCCGCAGTTCAAACCGGCGCTTTTGGCGGTCCAGAAAAAGGCCAAGGTGAAGCTCCTGCTCGGGCACGACGTCCCCGGCACCGGCCGCGATGATTGGACGAATCAGTCCGATCACTCAGCATTCCATCGCGAGAAGATCCCGTTCATTTATTTTGGCGTCGAGGATCATAAGGATTATCACCGCCCGACCGATGATTTCTCGAGCATTCAACCTGAGTTTTATGTGAAGGCGGTGGAGACAGTTGTGGGGGCGGTGAAGGAACTAGACAAGGCTGTAATCCGACCGATTGTTAAGTGAATAAGGTCTCCGAGAAAGAAGCTGCCGATATGACCGTGAACGAGCGGTTGTGGGCTTTGGGTTTAATGAACGAGTTCGACAAAGCGATCAAGGATAATGACGAAGACAGATTTCGAGAGATCTGCGAACGAGTATTTCTAACTGAGGAAAACATTGCCGTACTTCTAGATAAGTATTTTGGTGACTAAGAAATGGCACTAGCACTACGACGAAAAACACACGAATCGATCGTGTACATTGATAAGGATTCGGCGCCGCGGATAATGCCGTTCGGAGAGGATTTTATCCTTGAGGACATTCCGGTCGGAACGCGGGTTATTTATCCGAATCCGCCGATCAAGGGCTTGCCGAACCGTGAGGCGGCGATCAGGTATGCCGTGAATCATCCGATCGAGATGGAGCCGCTTTATGCGCTGCTCGAGCCCGGAATGCGGGTGACGATCGCGATGGACGACATCTCGCTGCCGCTGCCGCCGATGGCGATCCCGGACATGCGGCAGACGATGCTGGAGGTCGTGCTGGATATGTGCGCGGCGAATGGCGTGGACGACATTCATCTGATCATTGCCAATTCGCTTCATCGCAAGATGACGGCGTGGGAAATGAAGCGGATGGTCGGTGCCGATATTTACAACGAGTATTATCCTGACCGCTATTACAACCATGACGCCGAAGACGACGATAATCTCGTCACGCTCGGGCACACGCGGCATAATGAGCCGCTTCGCGTTAACAAGCGTGCGATCGAGAGCGACCTGCTCATCTATCTGAACATCAATCTCGTCCCGATGGACGGCGGGCATAAGTCGGTCGCGGTCGGGCTTTGTGATTACGAAAGCCTGCGGGCGCATCATGAACCGCAGACGATCCGCGATTCGCATTCGTATATGGACCCGCCGGCGTCGGAGTTGAACCACAAGGTCATACGGCTCGGTAAGCTGGTTGATGAGCAATGCAAGGTCTTCCATATCGAAACCGCGCTGAACAACAAGATGTTCTCGGACGGCTATGACATTCTGACGCGAAACGAGGACGATTTTTCGTTCATGGACAGAATGAAGTGGGAAGCCATGGCCCGGACATTTTCAAAGATGCCGAGAGCGGCGCGGCGAAAGATGCTCCACGCGATCCCGGCCCAATATGAATTGATCGGATGTTACGCAGGCCTGACAGAGCCGGTGCACGATAAGATACTTGAGCTGAACTACCGACAATACGAGATTCCGGTGAAAGGGCAGTGCGACATTTTGATCTCCGGCATTCCGGATATCTCGCCGTATAACGTCTATTCGGCGCTGAATCCGCTGCTCGTGCAGGTGATGGCGTTGGGTTATCACTTCAATATGTATCGGAACAAGCCTTTGCTCAGGAAAGGCGGCGTGATGATCATCACGCATCCGTGTTTCGATGAATTTGACCATAATTTTCATCCGTCATACATCGAGTTCTTCCATCGGCTGCTGCCCGAATCGCGAGATGCTTTCTATCTCCGCGAAAAATACGAGCGCGAATTTGCGTCGAACCCGGCGTACGTTGAGATGTACCGCCGTGGCAACGCGTATCACGGGGCGCATCCGTTTTTTATGTGGTACTGGGGCGAAAACGGCCGTCAGCACGTTGGCAAAGTGATCGTCGCCGGGGCCGAAAATGCTCACGTCCCCGAAATGCTCGGCTGGGAACGCGCCGATAACCTGACCGAAGCCATCGCCATGGGCCGATCATACATGGGCCGCAACGCGGAGATCACAATGCTGCACCAGCCGATCATCGGGTTATGTAACGTGACGGACTAGAAGGTTAAGTTTTTGAACGGGATGAACAAAAAAGTGATTTCTATTTTCGAATCCAACAATGGCTGCGACGAGAAAAAGAAAAGGACACTTCCTGAGCCTGACCTTTTTGCTACCTGTCCATATGATGGAAATATTCTCGAGTTTTATTCGGGACAATTTGAATCAGTATATATTCTTCTCCACCCGTTCATTCACGCTACTTCAATCGAACCGAAGCGGTTCTATTCCGAAACCTACCCGTCGAAAACAGAGATTCTCGAGAGTTGTGTCGCAGTAGAGTGGAGAGAAATCGTCAACTTAACGGAACTTTCAAATATTAATCAGATTGACATCGGTCTTAGGACCGGCATTCACGGCCTTAAGACTGAATTTGAGAACGAGGAATATGCGAACGCAATAACTCGATTAGAAGAATCATCAAATATAATTCGGCCCTGTGAGGGCGATATTCCTGAACTGCTCCAAAACCAACTCTTCGAAGTCCTTCAGCAAATAAGGCAAGAGTGGCTTTGGATTGGAGACGAATTCGGAACGGAACGAAAGCTTGAATGGATCGATGATTTGAAACGGGACTACAGTTTTCCATCACACTGTAACCTTTTTACACCAGACAAATCGCTATTGGTAACAACCCACTGGGACAGTCATTTTTCGTTTCTCTGTTCTACAAGAGAAACGATACAGATAATACTGAGTATCAATCCGTTCGAGGGATTCTTTTGTGATGAGAAGACGGAAGTCTTCTGGAGTTTGCGAAGTCCGACGAATTGTTAGCATGTAATGAAATTATCACCAACAGAAATATTTAAGGGCAAGAAGATCTTCTTTATCGGCGGGACGGGGTTTGTGGGGAAGGTCACTTTGTCGATGCTGCTGCATAATTTTCCTGATATCGGGAAGGTTTATGCGACGGTGCGGGCGCGTGATGCGGCTGAGTCTAAGATCAGGTTTTGGACGAGCGTTGTAACGTCTCCGACGTTTGACCCGTTGCGCGAAAAATACGGCGACGGATTTGAAGATTTCATTAGGTCGAAGGTCGTGCCCGTGAATGGGGACGTTGGGAACGAATTCCTTGGCCTTGACGAAAAAGAGGCGAAGAAGATAATGCGGGACACCGACATCATTCTAAATGGTGCAGGTAATGTAACGTTTAACCCGCCGCTTGAAACGGCCCTACGCACAAACGTGGTCGGGTCGAACAACATCATCAAGATGGCCCGAATGATGAAAAAGCCGCGATTGGTTCACGTTTCGACGTGTTTCGTGGCGGGAAAGCGGAGCGGGCCGATCTGGGAGAACGAGCCGGTCGTCGGCTATTTCCCGCGAAAGAATGAGCTTGTCGGAACGACTTTTGATGTCAACCGTGAGATCGAAGACTGCGCCCGTTTAAGCGAACAGGCCCGGCAAGAGGCAGACGACGCCGTTCAGCATGCCAGATTTCGCGAGCAGGCCCGCAAGCGTTTCATCGAGGAAGGCCGCGACCCCGACGACGAATCCGAACTGAAATCAGCGATCTTTCGCGAACGCAAGATGTGGATCCGCGAGCGGACGACAGAGCTCGGGTCCGAACGGGCCGAATACTGGGGCTGGACGAATATTTACACCTATTCGAAATCACTGGCCGAGCAGATAATTGCATCGCAGGACGACATCGTAAAGACGCTCGTGCGGCCGTCTATTGTCGAATCGTCACAGGCGTATCCGTTCCCCGGCTGGAACGAAGGGTTTACAACGACGGCGCCGTTGATACTTATAGCTCTCCGCGGTCAACCGATCATTCCGGTCAACGAAAAGCTGGTGCTCGATGTGATCCCGGTAGATATGGTCGCGGGAGCGATATTGGCTGCGACCATGAATGCTCTCGTCGATGACAATCCGCCGCTTGTGTTTCAGGCGTCGTCGGGCGACTCGAACCCCAACGATATGAAACGGATCGTCGGTCTCGTCGGCCTTTACAAGCGTCAGCATTTCAAAGACAAAGACAACGGAAACAAGCTGGTCAACCGCATCGCGGGCATGGTCGAGGCCGTCCCGGTTAAGCAGCGGACGTATGAGTTGACGTCGGCCCCGATGCTGAACAAACTCGCGAAGCGGGCCGATGACCTGATGGATCGTGCGACTCCCCGTTGGGGCGGCGGGCGAATCGGGAATATCATCTCCGATCTGAAAAAATCGACCGAAGATTTCAAGGAAACGACGCAGGCGACAATGGATGCCTTTGCGATGTTCAAGCCGTTCATGATCGATAACGAATATCTCTATCGGTCGGACAACGTTCGGGCATTGCAGAGCGTGATAAAGGAAAAGGAAAAGCACCTGCTGCCGTGGTATCCGGAGAGGCTTGATTGGTACGACTATTGGCTAAACGTTCATTTTCCCGGAATGCGGAAATGGGTTTTACCGGCGCTTGAGGAAGAGCTCAAATCGGTCGAAAAGCGAGGTTATACATACAAGGACCTGCTCGATCTTTTTGATACATCGGTCAAACGCTTTCCGACGCGCGTGGCGATGAGGATCGAACGCAACGGCCGAAAGGAGCAGTACACATTTGAAGACGTTCGCGAACTGACTCTCCGGGCTGCTGGGTATTTTGCTGCAAACGGCATTGAAGCGGGCAGCCGCGTGATGCTTTTCTCAAACAATATGCCGGAATGGGGAATCACTTATTTCGGTATTTTGAAGGCCGGAGCGACGGCGATCCCGATCGATCCGGCGAGTACGGTAGATGAAATAATTTCATTCGCGAAGGCTGGCGAGGCGTCGGCCATTGTTGTCTCACCGAAGCTGGCAGCGGAGAATCCGGACCTGAGCGCTCGATTAGCTGAATCATTTGCAGCGAATGATGCTGCGGCGAAAACTAAAGCGGTCGTCCGCGCTCCGGTGGTCTGGACATTTGATGACGTTTTCGAGATGCCTAGCGAGATCGACGAGGCAAAACGGCTGGCGTTGCTTCCCGAAAAGATCCATTCGACATCGGTAGCATCATTGATTTTCACGTCCGGCACGACCGGCACACCCAAGGCAGTGATGCTTTCGCATAAGAACTTTACGAACATGATCTCGATGCTGTCGAGCGTGCTCGATATGGACCTGACGGATGGCGTCTTGTCCGTGCTGCCGATGCACCACACTTTTGAATTCTCGGCGGGATTTTTGACTCCTTTTTCGAATGGAACGCAAATCACTTATCTAAATGAACTCACTGCTGAGGACCTTTCGCGAACTATCGAAAATGGACATGTGACGGGAATGGTCGGTGTTCCGGCGTTGTGGGAAATGCTGCACCGGCGGATCAAGACGCGGCTTCGCGAACGCGGCGATTGGATCGCCGATATGGCCGACAACGTCATCGAATTCAATGCTTGGATACGCGACAACACGCCGTTCAATCTGGGCCCGATCGTGTTTTTCCCGATCCATCAGGGCATGGGCGGAAAAATGCGGTATCTGATCTCTGGCGGATCGGCGCTGTCGGAGAAAGTGCAGAAAGACCTTCACGGGCTTGGCTTTACGGTGCTTGAGGGCTACGGTCTGACGGAGAGTTCGCCGGTTCTAACTGTCGCGCGGCCCGGCAACAAGCTTCTTCGCGGAAGCGTGGGCAAGCCGCTTCCGGGTGTTGAAGTCAAGATCGACCAGCCTGATGCGACTGGCGTCGGCGAGGTCCTCGCGCGCGGCCAGAATGTAATGCTCGGCTACTACAATAATGAGGAAGCGACCGACGCAGTTCTGCAAGACAGATGGTT
The DNA here is from genome assembly GCA_038212935.1 of Pyrinomonadales bacterium. Taxonomy (GTDB): domain Bacteria; phylum Acidobacteriota; class Blastocatellia; order Pyrinomonadales; family Pyrinomonadaceae; genus OLB17. The sequence goes on from JBBQTV010000012.1 coordinate 20,922, forward strand.
GCGTACCGGCGACCTTGGCAAGCTGGACGAGGATGGGAATCTCTATATTGTCGGGCGATCGAAAGATGTCATCATTGATTCAAACGGCAAGAACATATATCCCGATGAGATCGAGGACCTATACGGAAAGTCACCGTTCATAAAGGAAATGAGTGTCGTCGGACTTCCGGATGACGATGGCGGCGAGAAGGTCGCAGCTCTCGTGGTTCCGGATTATGAGCATGAGATCGCGGTGAGTCGCGGCGATGTGAACAAGAAGATCGAAGCGCATTTTCGCGAGGTCTCGGCGTCGCTTGCGTTCGCAAAGCGTGTCAAGGTTTTGCACATTACACCATTCGAACTTCCGCGAACTGCAACACGGAAGGTGAAACGTCCTGAGGTCGTTGGGATGATCCAGACGCTCGAGGAACGCAACCGTAAGAAGACCAAAGCGGTTGTCGATTCGAAAGGTGATGACAACATTCTTTGGATCAGAAAGGTAGTGGCGGCTGTCACCAGTCGGCCGCTGTCCGACGTTGTGATCGAAGACAAACTGACCGATCTTGGTTTCGATTCTCTGATGTTCGTCGAACTGCAGGCAGCGGTCGAGGACGCCGGCGGACGGGTGCTTTCGCCCGACAGCCTAAACGAGGTACAGACCGTTCGCGAACTGCTGACAGCGATCCAGCGAGTCGATAAATCGAAAAAACTCTCCGACGAACCGAAGATAGATGAGCAAAAGGACGATGAGGAAATTTTCATTCCATCGATCGTCCGGCGGGTAGGAAATGCTGCGGTCGACTTTGCCCAGGAACGGCTTTACACCAACGTACTCGACACGACCATCGAGGGCCAAAACAACGTGCCGGCTCACGTGAATTTTATAGTTGCGCCCAACCATGCCTCGCATATTGATACGGGGTTGGTGAAAAAAGCACTTGGCAAAGAAGTCGCCGAGCAGACAGTGGCCGTTGCTGCGGCCGATTATTGGTTCGATACGAAATACAAGCGGGCGTATATGAACAATTTTACGACGCTTGTGCCTATCGAGCGGACAGGCAGTTTGCGGCAATCGCTTCGGCACGTCACCCGCATCTTACAAGAGGGCTACAATGCCCTGATATTTCCGGAAGGGACGCGATCGTTAACGGGCGAGATCGATGAGTTCAAACCGGTGATCGGCTACCTCGCCCTGAATCAAAAGATAGGCATCTTGCCGATACACCTGTGGGGAACATTTGAAGCCTTCCCGAAAGGAATGACGATCCCCGGCAAGAAAAGCATCGGAGCAAAGATCGGTGCGAAGGTCGGTGCGTTTCTTTCTTACGAAGAACTTCGCGATATGACCGAAGGCGTGCCGAATACCGAAGCGTATCGCCTGATATCATCGCGAGTTCAGTTTGAAGTCGAGAATCTTCGCGACGGAACACGGAATAAATTCGATGTAGCAGCGCTAAGGAAACAGTGGAAGGCCGACAGGCGTAGAACCCGTAAGCAGGAGCCGCTGATCGACGAATAAGGGCCCCCGAAGGGGCCCATGGGTTGAACTACCGTGCGTTCTGTATCGCAGGCAGAAGAAGGCCGATGAGGACCGGAACGGTCACGGTCACGACAAGAAGTTCGATGAGTGTGAAACCCATCATTCCTTTTAATCGATCTGTAGTGTTCTTCATATTATTTCTCCTTAATTATTGAAATCGGATGCCATATAACTGGCCTCCGAATATGAATGCGAAAGGCCGAATGAAAAGCTATCATTGAAGGATCAATTTTTTTTCGCGTCTTGTTTATAAACATTCGCATTGGCTCGAGCGTATATTCTTGGTCGGCATTTTTTCCTAGGAAAGATAAATCATGAAAATTGTAAAAGCGTACCTTCTCTTTGTTGCACTTCTTTGTACATCCATTGTGTCGTTCGGTCAGACTCCGACGGCGACGCCCGTTTTTAAGATCGATTACGAGAAATTCACTCTGGCCAACGGACTTGATGTCGTGTTTCATGTAGACCGATCAGACCCGGTGGTTGCGGTTTCGCTGACAGCACATGTTGGCTCGGCGAGGGAAAAGCAGGGCCGAACGGGGTTTGCTCATATGTTCGAACATCTGCTGTTTCTGGAATCGGAGAATCTGGGCAAAGGCGGGCTCGATAAGCTGAGTGCGCGGATCGGCGGTTCCGGGGCGAATGGTTCCACCAACCGTGACAGAACGAATTACCTACAAACTGTGCCGAACGATGCTCTCGAGAAAATGCTTTGGGCCGAAGCCGATAAGCTTGGTTGGTTTATCAACACGGTGACCGATCCCGTGCTTGAGAAAGAAAAGCAGGTCGTAAAGAACGAGAAACGGCAGGGTGTCGACAACCAGCCGTATGGGCATACGTCTTACGTGATCGATAAAGCTCTTTATCCGGAAGACCATCCGTATAACTGGCAGGTGATCGGCTCGCTTGACGATCTGCAGGCCGCGGAGCTTGAGGACGTAAAGGAATTTTTTCGACAGTGGTATGTTCCGAATAATGTGACACTTGTCGTTGCCGGCGACTTCGATGCCGCGCAGGCTCGCAAATGGGTAGAGAAATATTTCAGCGAGATCAAGCGCGGCCCGGACATTAAGCCATTGGAGAAACGCGCGGGTGTTGTCAAAGAAACGACAAAGCTCTATCACGAAGACAATTTTGCCCGGCTGCCCGAGCTCACGATGGCCTGGCCGACAGTCGAGCAATATCATCCAGATTCGTACCCGCTCGCGGAGCTGTCGCAATATTTGACCCGCGGAAAAAAGGCTCCATTTTACAAAGTCCAGGTCGAGGACAAAAAAGTCGCACCGAACGTTGTCATGTACAACGATGACTCGGAGCTCGCAGGCCAGGCTCATCTCGTCGTGAGAGCCTTTGCCGATAAAGACCTCGATGAAGTGACGAGTGCGGTCGGCGAAGCGTTTGCCAAGTTTGAGAAAGAGGGCATTTCGGTCAGCGACCTAAATCGCATTAAGGCCGGCCAGGAGACTCAATTTTACAATTCGCTGTCCAGCGTGCTGGGGAAAGGCGTGGTGCTGGCACAAGGTAACATCTTTGCTAACGATCCGGGCTTTGTGTCAAAAGAGATCCAAAACATACAGGCAGTGACGCCGGCCGACGTGACCCGAGTTTACGAAAAATACATCAAGGGCAAGAATTACGTCGCGACCTCTTTCGTGCCGAAAGGAAAAGTTTCCTTGGCTCTCGAAGGTTCGACAAAAGCAGCGGTTGTCGAAGAGCCGATCGTTCAGGGAGCCGAAGATACGGTCGACCCCAATGTCGAAGCCAAATACGAACCAACGCCGTCGTCATTTGACCGCAGCGTCGAACCGCCGTACGGCAAGACACCCGAGGTAAAAACGCCTGCCGTTTGGAACAACAAACTCGGGAATGGAATGCGAGTTTTTGGTATTGAGAATTCCGAAGTTCCGCTTACTCAGTTTGAGATCGTCATCGACGGCGGCTTGTTGATGGAAGACATTAAGAAAGTCGGCGTTGCCAACCTAATGGCACGGATGATGACGCAGGGAACTGAGAAAAAGACGCCCCAGGAACTCGAAGAAGCGATACAGCAATTGGGGGCCACCATCAATGTCTTTGCAGATACTGAGGACGTGCGGATTAGGGTAAATACACTTACTCGAAATTACAACGCTACGCTCGCGTTGGTTGAAGAGATCCTGCTCGAACCACGATGGGATGCAAAGGAATTTGACCTGATCAAGCAGAGCACCATCGCGCAGATCCGTCAGCTTGATGCGAATCCAAACGCGATAGCACAGGAGCAGTTCAACCAATTGATCTACGGAAAAGATAATATCCGCTCACGCAATGTCCTCGGAAGCGTAGAGTCGGTGAATGCGATCACGCTTGATGATCTTAAGGCGTTTTACGCGGCTAACCTTTCGCCCTCCGTTGCACGGATGCACGTGGTCGGGTCGATCGATCAGGCGGCGGCCGAGAAGTCGCTTGCACAGTTAAGCAAACGTTGGACCGCAAAGCCGGTGAAGATCCCGGCATATAAGACGCCATCCGCACCTGCCAAATCGCAAGTATATTTCTACGACGTTCCCGGAGCAGTCCAGTCTGTAGTTCGCATCGGCTATCCGGCACTGGCCCAGACCGACAAAGACTATTATTCGGCTGTCGTCATGAATTACATACTGGGCGGCGGCGGATTTGCATCGCAGTTGACCCAGCAGCTTAGAGAAGGGAAAGGATACACTTACGGAATTGGTTCGGGCTTCGGGGGGACGGATGTTGCCGGCCCGTTCGTCATATCGAGCGGGGTTAGAGCAAACGTCACGCTGGAGGCGGCTCAGCTTGTTAAGGGTATCGTTGCCGATTATGGGAAGAATTATTCGGCTGACGATCTGGCTACGACGAAGAGCTTTTTGATCAAGAGCAACGCACGTGCATTTGAAACAGCACAAGCAAAGCTGAATATGCTTGAGAATATCAGCAAATACGGCTGGAAACCTGATTATGTTAAGCAGCGGGAACAGATCGTTCGCGATATGACGGTTGACCGCATCCGCGAACTTTCAGGTAAGTACCTGGACACGGACCGAATGTATTGGGTAATTGTCGGCGATGCAAAAACACAGCTTCCGCGGCTGAAAGAGCTTGGATTTGGCGAACCTATACTGATCCAAAAGTGATCTTGAAAAACCGATAGGCCGCAGAGATCACAGAGAAAGCTGAAAATATGTCTCGGTGATCTCTGTGGCGAAATATCATGGCAAAGAAAAAGGCAATAGCAGAGACCAAAAGGAAGATACTCATCACCGGCGGGACGGGGTTTCTTGGCGGTGAGATCGTGCGTCAACTGCTCGATGCGGGCGAGACCAATCTTCGTGTCTTAGCATCGAGCGTTCCGCGATGGATGCAGGACGCGGGCGTGCAGGCGGCCGAAGGTTCCGTTGCAGACCGCGAGACCGTCGCCGCTGCGGTCAAAGACGTTTCGGTGATTTACCATCTCGCAGGCAAGGTATCGCGTGACAACGGTGACGCAGCAGCGATGAACAGGGTCCACGTGGAGGGCACCCGTGTGCTCTGTGAAGCCGCGAAGGAAGCAGGCGTCTCGACTTTTGTCCTCGCCTCGTCAAGCGGGACGATCGCCGTGAGCGAGGAGCCGCAGGTGATCGACGAATCATATCCACCGCCGGTCGATGTTATTTCGCGGTGGGCCTATTACGCGTCGAAATATTATCAGGAGCGGACGGCGATCGAGAATTTTGATGGCGAAGGAAAAAAGCTTGTCATAATGAACCCGACGCTTCTGCTTGGACCGGGTGATGAACGCCTTAGTTCGACCAAGATCGTCCTTGATTTCCTTGGCCGCAAGATACCGTATTCACCCGGCGGCGGCCTCAGTGTTGTCGACGTCCGCGATACTGCATCGGCCTTTATCAACGCGGTCGAGAAAGGGCGGCATCAGGAAAAGTATTTGCTTGGCTCTGCGAATCTCACATTTGAAGAATTCTTCGGAAGGCTTGCCCGGCTTTCAGGCGTTTCGGCTCCGATGATCCGAATGCCTAAGAAGGTGGCTGTTGCAGGTGCCGGGTTTATCAATTCGGTAATGAGAAACTGGAACCGCGCTTCGCCGGTGCAGCCCAGCGAGGTAGAGCAGGCAGAGTATTTTTGGTATTTGAACGCGGCCAAGGCGACCGAAGAACTCGGATTCGTCCCCCGCGATCCGCAAGAGACCTTGAACGACACGGTCAATTATATCCGAGATAACATCTTGGGAAACCGCATTTTTGACTGATCACTTTTCTGGTGAAAAAAAGAAAAAGAAGAATGCCGCCGCCCACCTGCGTTTGATGCCTTTTGCATAGCCGATAGTCGAACGCGACGAATTCTCGACGGTCCCGGACGACGTGACATAGCCGAGCGTCGCGCGACTAGCATTTTCGACCGTTCCGCTGTCATGAACGAACCCGATCGTTGATCGGGAGGCGTTTTCGACAGTGCCATTTTCCCGAATAAAGCCAATAGTTGAACGAGACGAATTCTCGACCGTGCCATTGTCTCTAAAATAACCGATCGTTCGGCGGCTGGCATCTTCGACCGTTCCGCTGGAAGAGATATATCCAGTAGTTCGACGGCTTCGATCTTCGATCACCTGACCGAATGAAACAGTAACAAGCAATAGCAAAATGATGATCGAACTGAGAATTATTCTCATATCTCGCACTCAGTTGCTAGAAGGCGTATCTACACTTCGGTTGCCAAAATACTTGTATCCAAAGTAGATGACGAGCCCGACACCGATCGCGATAAGGATCGGCAAGCTTTCGTTCAAGACGCGTTCGTCCGTAAGCAGCCAGCCGATCAGTACGACCGAAAGAACGGTTGCGGCAATGCCAAGTCGGCTGTGAAATTTGGCTTCCGGAACGTCATTTCTACGACGAAAAACGGGTAGGGATATGCAGGTCGTCGCATAAACCAAAAGCCGAGTGACGGTGGCGATCGCGACCGCGGTGAAGAAGCTGCTGTATACCGTGAGAATTAGAATGACCACCGAGGTGGCGATGATAGAGACGTACGGCGTTTTGAATCGGGGATGGGTCCGGGCAAGCACTTGCGGAAGTTCCTTTTGCTCGGCCATTGCATACGGCAGACGTGAAGCCGCGAGAAATCCGCCGTTCAAATTTCCAAGGATCGATATCAACGCACCCACGGCGATGAATGCAGCACCTGCACTTCCGAGAAAGCCCGCAGCGGCATCAGCAAGCGGTGTTTTGGAATTTGCGAGGTCGGGCAAAGTCCCAATAGCAACGACTTGGATCAGGATATATAGAAACGTACAGATGCCGAGGGCCACGAAGAGAGCGAAGGGCAGATCGCGCTTAGGGTCTTTGGATTCGCCGGCTGGAATGACCGCGGCTTCAAAACCGACATAGGCATATATCAAGAGCAGGACCGCTGCGGAAAAGCTGGAGTATTCCGGTGCGGCGTCAAACCTGAAGTTCGCCGGATCGACATAAAAGATCCCGATCCCGACAAAGACCAAAAGTGGCAGAATCTTCCCAACCGTAAAAACGTTCGTGAGGATCGTAGTCTCGCGGACTCCTATTAAATTGATGACCGTCATCGGCACGATCACCAGACAAATTATTGCGATGCGCAGCCAACCCTCGGCCGCTTCGGGGTAGAAGAAACCCAAATAGATCAGAAATGCATTGCAGTTCGCGGCGTATGTCGCCACCCGCACGACCCAATACAGCCAGCCGACCTCGAAGCCGACGAGCGGCCCAAATGCTTCTTTCGCATATAGATACATGCCGCCAGTCGAATCAAAACGGCTTGATACCTCAGCAAAACAAAGAACTATCGCACCAGTGATGAAGGCGCAAAGGATAATTGCCAACAGACTGAAATCGCCGATAAGGCCGGCTGCCCGGGCAGGCAAAATGAAAATGCCTGTGCCGATAATGGTGTTGATCGCGATAGCTGTAAGGTCCCAGCGGCCGATGCCTCGGACTAATTTTTCTTCTGCCATTTGATGTTTGTTTTGGTCAGCTTTTTGGGAAGATGTTTTTCGTTTATACTCTGAAAATCGATTCTCGTAAAGAATTCAAAGTAAAAATTATGGTCAAGCACTGTATTGGGATCGCTACAGCCGTGTTTCTTACGGCCTGTTTCGCGTTTGCTGTTCAGGCTCAGACAGTTTTGTCCGGCGAAAAAGAGATCGTCAGGCCGCGAAGCTATGAACCGCTTAAACTGACGGCGTCTACAGTGCTGCAGACGATGGTGGACCAGGCTGTCGCCGAGATCATGAAGTCGAACAAAGGTCTGGAGCCCGGCGATCTCGCCGTGACGCTTATCGACCTTCGCGAACCAGCGAACCTGCGGTTTGGTCAGTACCGCGGCCAAGAGCGGATCTATCCGGCGAGCGTGGTCAAGGCTTTCTACCTCGCCGCCGTTCATCAGCAGCTTGAGGACGGCAAGCTGAAGATAACACCGGAACTCGAGCGCGGCCTGCGTGACATGATCGTCACATCGTCGAACGAAGCGACGCAGTACATCGTCGATGTTTTGACCGATACATCGAGCGGCGGCGAAATGCCTGTCAAGGAATTTGAGCTTTGGTCGTATCGTCGTAACCGGATGAATCGTTATTTCGCGTCGATGGGCTACGCGAATATCAACGTAAACCAAAAAACCCATTGCGAGGATGCTTACGGCGTCGAGCAGCAGTTTCGGAATTACAAAGGCGAGAACCGCAACATGCTTACGTCAAATTCCTCTGCGAGACTAATGGCAGACATCGCCCTCGGAAGGCTCGTGAATCGCGAGCGAAGTTCAATGATGATGGATCTGCTGAAACGCGACCCGTTTGCCGAAGGAAAAGCGGTCAACAGTCAAGCGGTCGATTTCACGGGAAAGGCGCTCATCGATCGAAAGATGACCGGGGCTAGATTGTGGTCAAAGGCTGGATGGACCAGTCGAAATCGACATGACGCGGCATACGTTGAAACGCCGGATGGGCTGAAATTTGCGATCGCGGTTTTCACGGAAAACCGATCGAATGACAAAGAGATAATCCCATCGATCGTTGGTAAACTGATCGACCAAATGAGGGACACAAAGGAATAAATACAATGAAACAACGAGCGACACTTTTACTTGCGATCTTAGTTTTGGCAGTTGGCAGTTTTGGCCAGGGGGCGTATAAGCAACCGCCTAAAGAGATCCTGGACGTTCTGAATGCACCTGTAATTCCGTCTACCTCTATCTCACCGACGCGCGATCGGATCGCATTGTTAGATCCGCTTCGTTATCCGCCTGTTGCCGAACTGGCAGAACCAATGCTTCGGCTTGCCGGCCTCCGAATTAACCCGCGGACAAATTCTCAGCATCGCCAGAATTATTTCACGGCGGTGCGCTTGCAGAATGTCTCGGATGGATCAGTCCAGCCTGTTTCGCTGCCTTCGGGCGCAAAGATCATCTCGCCGCAGTGGTCACCCGATGGTAAATATATCGCCGCCGGGAATGTCACCGATGCAGGTGTCGAGCTCTGGTTCATCGATACAGCGACGGCACGCGCGACAAAGGTGCCGAATGTCTTTATCAATACAGCGTATGGCGGGTTTGGCTGGGAAGGTTCGAATACGGTCTCAGCTAGTTTGGTCCCGACGGGTCGAGGTGCTGCTCCATCGTTTCAAGATATAGCTCCTACCGAGCCGAATATTCAGGAGACCGCGGGCAGAGCAGGAGCGGTTGCCACCTTTCAAGATCTCTTGAAGAGTCCAAACGACGAACGTCTTTTTGAGTATTTTGCGACGTCGCAGCTTGCAATGATCAATGTCGACGGAAGCGTCCGTAACGTCGGTAAACCGGCGATCTACGACACGTTTTCGCCTTCACCGGACGGTAAATACTTTCTCGTTTCTCGGGTCGAGCGGCCATTCTCCTATTTGTTTCCGCACTTTCGGTTTCCGAGGAAATTCGAGGTTTGGGATGCGAATGCGAATTTAGTTAAGTTACTCGCCTCGATCCCGCTTCAGGACGCTTTACCTGTCCAGGGCGTGCAAACCGGCCCGAGGAGTTATGGTTGGATACCGACGGAATCAGCAACGCTGATCTGGGCCGAAGCACTTGACGGCGGCGATCCGCGGAAGTCCGCACCGCACCGCGACCGTCTTGTCACATTGGCGGCACCTTTTTCGGGTACGGGCGGTGAGTTGCTAAAGATCCAGCATCGGTATCAGGGAAGGATGTTTGGCGAAAAAGACGGCATGATGCTTTATTACGATTTCGATCGGGATACGCGCAAACGCCGCATCTTCATGACCGATTATCGCAACGCGACGACGTCAAAGATCATTTCGGACCTGAATGTCAGCGACCGTTACAATGACATCGGCTCGCCCGTGATGCGTCAGTTACCAAATGGAAACAGCGTCATCCGGCAGAATGGCGATTCGATATTTGTCACCGGGGCCGGAGCCTCGCCCGAGGGCGACCGTCCATTCTTCAGAGAGCTAAACCTGAAGACGATGGAAACGAGAGAGATCTTTCGATCGGGAACCGACGAGTATGAATCGTTCGTCGCGATGATGGATGACGATGGAATGAACTTCATCACGCGGAAGGAATCGGTAACTGAGCCGCCAAACCTCTACATCCGTCAGGTTTGCCCTCCGGGACGCGTCTGCACGGCTTTGGCATACCGACAACTGACCTCGTTCGAGGATCCATCACCACAGCTTCGCGGAATAACAAAGGAACGCGTCAGCTATAAACGTGCTGACGGCGTCGATCTGTCCTTTACGCTTTATCTTCCGCCCGGACACAAAAAAGGCGAAAGGCTTCCTACGGTGATCTGGGCATATCCGCTGGAATTTACCGACTCAGGCGTTGCAGGCCAGGTATCCGGTTCCACTAATAGATTTACGCAGATCGGTGGTTCGTCGCACCTATTCTTCCTTTTACAGGGATAT
>JBBQTV010000013.1:0-30791 GCA_038212935.1 Pyrinomonadales bacterium
GTGTCTGCTTTTAGATGTTGAAGAAGCAGAGCGCGAAGCACACACAAATCGCGACTTTTGTCGGATGGATCGCAGTAACTTCTTTGCCACACCTACGAGGTTAGCTGACGGGCTAGGAACGAAAGATTATCCCCGCGTTCGATTAAGGTGAACGCCTCGCCCCTGTTTCGCAATTTCTTGCTAGACTCTGGTTCCCCCGTGCCGTCGTTCTGACGACTTCGGTGATCAACTTTTCAACAGTTTGATATTAACACGATATTTCGACAACTAACAAGACTTTTTCGGCAAATCGTTGAGAAAAGTGAAAAAGAAATTAATAAACAGTAGGCCCGGTGCTATTTTGCCGGGTAGAACTGATAAAGGATGAGATAAACGATGACGCCCGTGACGGAAACATAAAGCCAGACAGGAAACACGAGCCGTGCTATTTTCTTGTGCTTCTCGAAACGGCCCTTGAGGCCTAAGTAGAGCGTTCGCAGTACGAAAGGGCTGACAGCGGCGGCAAGGATCGTATGAGACGTCAAGATGGTGAAATAAACCGGACGTATCAATCCTTCGCCGGTAAAGCGAGTGGGGCCGATGCCATAATAGTATGATCGCATTGCATGGTGAGACAGATATGAGATCAAAAACAAAACGGAGACAATGCTTGCCGAGAGCATACAGAATCTGTGTCTCGCGATCTCTTTTCGTCGGATAAAATAAAATCCGGCAATCATGAATACGCCCGCAAAAGCATTCAGCGAGGCGTTCAGATGGGGGAAAACGGAGAGCAGATCCATACTATTCGCGTCGGCCAGATCTATTTCCAGAAACCCAAAAGCGCGACCAGGGCCAGCCAAAGAACGCCCATAAAATGCCAGTAATAGCCAACTGAACGGGCGAGGTTGCGGCGGTATTCAAGCTCAGGTGCAAATTCCGTGTCGTTCCATACGCGAAGCAGGATCGCCCCCAGTGCGACGATTCCGCCTAGGACATGAACTGCGTGAACGCCCGTCAGGATATAAAAAAAGCCTGCATATGGATTACCCTCGACATAAAGTCCCGCGGATGACAATGCCATCCACGCGATCATTTGCGAAGCGATAAACACACCGCCGATCACTGTCGTCGCAATCAAATATTTCCGAGCATCGATGTGTCTTTCAGCATCAACGGCGGTCTTTGCAAAATGATAGACGACGCTGCTGATCAAGATCAGTCCGGTGCTTATCCAGATCGGAAAAGGGAGGTTGAACGGCTTCCATTCAGCGACATTATTCGTTGCGATCACAACATATGCCCCGATCAACCCGCCGAAAGTCATAAGTACGATGATCAGCAAAAACCATGTGATGACACGGGCTTTGTCGCGGTTTTGGTCGTCTTCTTCAGGACCTAGGTCTTTGAAGTCGTTGCGGTCGCGATAATTGTCGGCACCGTCGTCGTTTCCGCCTCCACTGCCGCCCGGCGTCGGAGCGTTTCCGCTCGATGATGCAATGCGCCGTTTGGAAGGAAGCTTCGCGTTGATGTGATCTTCGATGACTCCGGTCTTCATTCTAATTGCTATCAAGAACCATCAGGCCGAACAGAAGCGGAAGGTATATGACGGAAACAAATAAAAGTCGCCGGGCCCTTTCATTTGTCTTCGCACGGGCCATTTGGACGGATTCGAAGAGGAACCAGGATCCAAGTATACTTGCACCGATCAAGTAGATCAGACCAGATGTTCCGAGAAAAAAGGGACCGAGACACACCGGCAAAAGCATTACAGCGAACAATACTATCTGACGGGCTGTGATCTTGCCTTCGGGTTCCACTACCGGAAGCATTAGTATTCCGGCCTTGGCGTAATCCTCGCGGTACATCCATGCTATCGCCAGAAAATGGGGAAACTGCCACAAAAATATGATCGCAAACAAGACCCATGCGGTCAGTGTCACTTCGCCCGAGGCCGCCGTCCAACCCATAAGCGGCGGCATTGCCCCCGGAACAGCTCCGATAGCGGTGGACGCAGAAGTTTTTGTCTTGAGAGGCGTATATAGAAATAAGTAGCCGACGATCACGATCAAACCAAACGCCGCCGTGAGGCCGTTGACCAATAGAAGAAGATATAGTTCGGCGACAATTACCTGAGTGCCACCAAATACAAGAGCTTCGTTTCCGGAAACTTTACCCGAGGGCAGAGGACGCCCTTTCGTTCGGTCCATCAACGCGTCCGTGCGTTGTTCTATCCACTGGTTTACCGTTGCAACGCCGAATGCGAGAAGGGCGATCCCTACCATCGCATTGAAAAACAAAACGTAGTTGAAGGCCTCTGAAGAACCGAGATAAAATCCGGCCGCCGAAGTCAACACAAGCATAAATGCAATGCGTGGTTTGGTGAGTTCGACGAATGCCGCGACGCGTTCGCGTACGCTTATCGCTTGCTCGATCTGTAGTTCTGCTGCTGCTTCCATTGGAATAGATCTATGTAACCCTTATGACAAGAGGATACCTTTACGCATGCTATTTTCCAAGCTTGTAATATCTTCAGTCGCTTTTTTGTTTCAGTAGAATCGCTAATCAAATCATCGGATGACAAATACCCGTCAAAGCGATATCCTTTTTGTGTAAGATCATGGCAGTATCCGAAGATGCCCTTAGGGCAAAAACAGCGTCAATACGAACGAGTCCGTCGTTAGTCGAACAGGCTGTCAAATTCATCAGCTCCGTTCGCTTCGGTGTCTCTCTGCTATGTGCGTTGGTCGTACTGTCAATGATCGGGATGCTGATCATCCAGCAGAACGTCCAAGGATTCGATTCGTATTACGCATCACTAACACCGGCGGAAAGAACGGTTTACGCCGCACTTGGTTTTTTTGATATTTACCACAGCTGGTATTTCAATGTCCTGCTTCTCGTTCTTTCTCTCAACATTGTCCTCGCCTCGATCGACCGATTCCCGAGTGCTTGGAGCTACATCGTCAAGCCAAAATTGACTGCTACCAAAGATTGGTTGCTCGCCCAGCGTGACAATGCGGTAATAACAATTGCAGCCGAGGACGAAGCCGAAGCTTCCGCGATCGTTTCTAAAGCGTTTGCAAAACATCGAATGAAGCCTACGTTGACCGAGGCGAAGACACTCAGCTATCCGCTCGATAACGAGGGCAAAAAAATCTATACGGCTCCGATCGAGCGTCGTTCAACGGTTGTTTTCGGCGAGACGGGCAAGATAAACCGCCTGGGAGCCTACTTTGTACACGTCGCATTGCTGACGCTCTTTCTGGGGCATTTTGTTGCCCTGCAAACGGGTTTCGACGCTGACGTCAGAATGATACCGGGCGACGCATCGGATCAGATCCAGATGATCCAGTTCGATCTGGATAAAAAGGAGAAATTCAACGTACAGCTTCCGTTTACGATGACTTGTACGGACATTCAGCAAAAGCTTATCGACCCCCGTGGTTCCATCGACGTTACTAACACATTAGATTGGCGGACTCAGCTTCGGGTCGACGATCCGGAATACGGAACGACGATCGCTGACATCAGCATGAATAAGCCGTTCAATTATCGCGGTTTCAGATTCTTTCAGGCCCAGACGATACCGGTCGGCAATGCCCGAATTATCAATATCGATGCTAGCCCGGTCGGAGGCGGCGAGCCCGTTAAGTTGGAGATCCCCCGGCTCGGCTCGACACAGATGCCCGACGGCACCGTTGTCGAATACGAAGAGTTTCTGCCAGATTTCGTATTCAATCAGGAAGGAAAGCCGGATACCCGTTCCGGCGATTATAACAATCCTGTCGCAGTTCTCGGCGTGACACCGCCCGCGGGCGAACGAATACGCGTTTTTGCGTTTGCCGGCAATGTCGCTGAAAACATACCGGTCGGAGCTCCTAAAGCCGGCTTCAAATGGAAGCTTACCGAATTTGAAAAATCGCCCTTCGCACACGTTCTTTCGATCAAGTATGACCCATACAGCGGAGCCTTCATCGCTTGGTACTTCGGAGGAATCGGCTTAATGGCAGCGCTAACTTACGTGTTCTTTTTCTCGCACCGAAGGCTTTGGGCGGACATTGTGCAGACAAGCGAGAAGACTTTTGAAGTTACGTTAGGCGGACACACAAATCGCAATCATTCGGCTTTCGAGGATCGTTTTGCCAGCGTAGCATCCGAGATATCAGAATACAACGACCGGAAAAGAACGGATAAAGACATTTGATCGTGACCCCGATCCAGCAGGAGTTTTATGGCTAAAGAGATTTATGATTACGAGATCCAAGGGACTGTTCGGTCGTACCTACCAGCGATATTGTCGATCTTAGGTGCTTTCTTAGTACTTGGTTTACGGCTGCAGATCGGCGAATCATTCATGACCGACGGCGCGTTGATGATGATCGCTCTCGCGTGCTACATCCTCGCGGCACTTTTCCAGCTCACCAATCTGTACGCACCGTCAGAGATGGCCAGGTCGATCGGTCTATGGACCGCGTCACTGGGTGTTTTCTTTAATCTTGCCAGCTGGCTGGTCCGATGGGTTGCCGCATATGATCGTGAGATCGCCATGCTCCGAGCCGGCGGCAGCGATGAGACGCCATGGATCTTCCGCTATATTCCTTTCGCCAACCTGTATGATCTTAGCCTCGCTTTTGCATTTGGCGCAGGCATCGCGACATTGCTCTTTGCTCGCAAACGCCAGTTTCAGGTGTTGAGCGCCTTTACATTGCCGCTTGCGGCCTTGATATTGACGCTCGCACGATTCATCGGCGGTGAGTTTATCGACCTACCGCCGGTGCTTGATTCTTACTGGCGGCCGATACACGTTGGCGTGGCGTCACTGAGTTATGGAATAGCCCTGGTTTGTTTCGCCGTGGCCGTCATCTATCTTTTGAAGGACAAGGTCAAGGTTGAAGCGATGGCAATTTGGGCGAGCCTGTTTGCTTTTAGCGTTATTGCCACCATCAGCAAGTTCTCGGTCCTGACAGAATTCGTGTACCGAATCGGTCTTTTCCTCCCGAATCCTAACGGCGGAAAGCCATTTTCGGCTCCATTCCGGCTCGAAATACCGTTTGCGGGCGAAGCGCTCGTCGTTTCGGCGGTGCTGCTGCTAGGAGTGGCCATTGCGTTCCTACTATATCTCTATGCGGCTAGCGACGTCGCCAAGAAGATCGGACATGTTCTTCTTAAGCTTTCTCTGGTGGCTCAATTGGTTGCGCTCGGGATACTTGTCTCCGGCGTCAGAAATATTGAAGATCCGCAAGCCCGGCTCAAAGCACAGCTTGATGCCGAACCATCACAATACATAACCGCTGGACGGGCAATAGCGGAGCGTCAGAACCTCACAGCAACTGAGTTCGCTTCGATCACACCGATCCAGCTTGAACAGACCGGCCGCTCATATTTCCAGGCAAATGCAGATAAACTTTATTTAAGCCTCAACACGAACCCTGTCGAGGTCGCTGGCCTTGTTACAGGAATGGCAGGTATCTTATTCGTGATCTTGTTCAGCTTCAGGACGGAACGGCTGATCGAAAGGCTACCAAGCCTAGAATCTTTAGACCTTTTGATGTATAAGACAGCGTCTCTGGCTTTTGCCGGCTTAGCGATGTTATTGATAACGGGAGCGATCTGGGCAAATGAATCTTGGGGACGGCCGTGGGCATTTGATTCAAAAGAAACCGGGGCCCTCGTTGCATGGCTAACCTATGCAGCATTTCTGCACACTCGGATTTCACGCGGGTGGTCTGGGCGGAGTTCAGCCTACTTCGCTATTTTGGGGTTCTTGTTAGTAATCTTTACCTATCTCGGCGTAAGCTATTTACTTCCGGGATTGCATAGTTATGCCTGATCATTGAGATCCCGATTCTAATGCAGAAACAAATTGTTACAGGTTTGGTATGCCTATTGGTGGGATTGGGAATCGGCTTTTTCGGTGCCAATTCTCTTAATCGGAATCCAACTGACCGAATTGCAACCGGTACTTCCCCCTCGGCGGCTACCGCGGTTCCCGCGAATTCGGATCTGTCTCAGGTACAGTTGAATTCCGCCCAGCCTGACGTACAGGTTTTGCTAGACCAGGCCGCAAATGAGCCACAGAACTTCGTTGCTCAAATGAAGACCGGCGATCTGTATGCACAGATCGGGCGGTTCGAGCCCGCCATTGAGTTCTATAAACGCGGGCTTGCTCTAAAACCTGACGATCCCCAAGCAAACTTGGTACTGGCCAACGCTTATTTTGATGCTCGCCAATTTGACAACGCCGGAACGCAGTATACTCGTGTGCTGGAATTAACGCCGGACGACATCAACGCCAGAACCGACTTGGGCGCCACCTTCGTTGAGCGTGCCGAACCGGATCACGCCAGGGCAATACTGGAGTTCGAAAAGAATTTGCAACAGAACCCAAAGCACGAGCCTTCGCTATATTATATGGGAATAGCCCATCTGAGGAGCGGGAATAAGGAAAAGGCAACAGAGATGCTGCGGGCCCTCGAGGCCGCCAGTCCGACAAGTGAATTGATCGCGCGTCTTAGACAGAACATCGACGCGCCCTGATCTATTCGATCGACACTTTCAAGACATCGTTCATCGAGTACCGTCGCGAACGGCCGTTGCTACCAATTATCGTCAATCTTCCCTCATCAACAGTAAATCTCCGGATCTCGGTCATCGGCGTTTCAATCCTCGAGCCGTCAAAAAACTCGACGACGAGATTCAGGATACGCGGAGCAACGACACTTTTATCAGCTTCAACTCGTTTTTCTGGTGGGCGGTCTAGGACCGTACCGCGACGATTCGCCGTTTCCGATCTAGTCGGCTCGATTTCACGTTCGGCCCTTTGAGGAACCTCACGAGCAGCAACAGGCCTCTCATCGACGGGATCTGTCGCCGGTACGGCCACTTTCGCCGAGTCCACCGTTTCGGTATCAACCGTTCGATCCGGAATCTTACGAGAATCGGCTCGAACCCCAGATTCAATTCGATCTGGCCGTGAAACAGTTGGTAGTTCGGGTGCCGAGGGCAGATCACCCTCATTCAGCGCCACAAAACTCCCCGCAAATTTTATCTGAAAGGTCGCCGGCTCATCATCCGGCGTTCGCCCCTGAACTCTAAGGAGGAGCCTTTCGGGCTTTCTCAGATATATAACGCGGCCCGTTTCGTACTCCCCAAATCCGGACAGCGTGATGATCTTACTAAGGGGACGCAATCCATCGGCGATAAAAATATCAAAGTCCCCGTTAAAATTCTTCGTGGAGACATTAACGAACACGTCACCTTGGCTGCCATCGAAGGTGTAAAAATAAGTGGTGAGACGCGAATCGCCGATGGGCCTCGCGTTTATTGTCCCGCTTATCTGGTTAGAAGTTACCGGCGTCGGAAACTCCTGCAACGTCGATTGGCCAAAAATTGACGTTGCGAGAGCAAGTATAAGTCCAACAAGTAGCCATATCCGGCGGAAAGCCTCATGTGTGATATTGAATGCGTGGGAAATCATAGGTCCTTCCTAAGATGAACGAGCCGCGATGTCTCTTCGTACCCAAGTTGTCGATGAGCAGTCACACTAAGCTCGTTGCCGATTTCAGCGTCTGACGCCATCTCGGTGCATCCTTTTCCACGGGCCCATTGCTCCGCAGCCGTTACGAGAGAACCTCCGACTCCTTTTTGACGATAAGGGGACTCAACGAACCATCCTTCGAGATACCCGACATGATCTGTAACGCAGTCCTCGACAAACGGGCGAATGCTCGCCTCAAGAAAGCCGATCATTCTTCCATCAGTGTTCTCGGCGACGAAGACATGTTGCGAATCGGGATGCTCAATTATATCGACCATTTCGTCTTTGTGGGCGTCCTCGTCTGTGCCGTCCCAAAGTGCGAGACGCAACCGAAGCCATTCGCCGAGGTCCGTCTCGCGTAATGGGCGGACAATGAATGATGTTTCGTTCATGGAAACAAAATTCTAACAGCGTTAGGAGACAAGGACAACAAATAAAAGGGCCGGACAAGAGTCCAGCCCATCAGCAAACTGCTGTCTGATTCCCTATTCGCCCGCTGCTTTGGTCGCCGTTGCAGCCCCGTGTAAGACTTCTAAAGCCCTCTTTAGCTGAATGTCCTCGACGACTGGTTTCACGGGTTCTGCGGATGGCGTTGGTGACGCGCCTGGTTGCGGGTTAGTAATCTCGTCTTCCTGCTGTTCAATGATCTCCTCAACCTCAAACGGCTCCGGCGTGTCCGGCCGTTTCACCTCGACGGATGGCTTAACGCCCATCGTCGCCCGTGTTTCACCTAGGAACGGGGTGCCGGAGGGTGATGCCCACTTTGATGTGGTCAGCAATAAACCATCGCCGCCGCGAAGGGTGAACAGTTCTTGTTCGGCACCTGCTCCGAAACTTCTCTCACCTACAACCTCACCTCGCTTACGGTCAAGTATCGCACCAGCGATGACCTCAGCCGGGCCCGCGGTTCCAAAATCGATAAGAACGGCCAATTTGCCATTGAAGATATGCTTTGCGGGGTCGGCGGTAAACGTTCGGGTGACTTGATTATTCCGGCCCATCACCTTGGCGATCTCACCGTCACGAATAAAAATATTCGATACGTCGACAGCTTCGGTCAAGCTGCCTGTCGCAACGCTCCGGAGGTCAAGGACGATCTTATCGATCCCTTGCTTTGTTAGATTCTGAAGCTGAGTGCGAATGTCATTCGCTTCACCAGCCTCGAGGCTGAACACTTTGATAACGCCCGTTTTATTGGGTTCAATTGTAGCCTCAGCCGTAGGAATCTTGTAGATTCCTCGCTCTACCTTGATCATCTGCGGCTTTGAGCCGGATCGGAGTACTCGGAAATTTACCGTCGTGCCAGGATCGCCCATTACCATCTGCTTGGCGTCGTAGAGCGAAATATCTCGGGTAGCTTGATTCTCAATGTATTCAATAACGTCACCGGTCTTGAGACCAGCCCTGTCGGCATTTGAGCCTTTCGTTACGGAGATCACGTAGAGATACTGCGAAAGCTGTGAGAATTCTGCACCGATGCCGACCTTTTTGGAGTTTGCCGGGTCATTGAAAGCACGGACTTGGTCTGCGGTCAGATACGAGGAATATGGATCAAGCCCGCTTGCGAGCCCCCGAAGGGCCCCATTTCGGACCTTCTCCAAATTTGGTTCGTCGACATAATCGTTTTGAATGTGCTGAAGGACCGATTCAAAGATACGAAGTTGAGCACCTGCGTCATTGATCGGCTGTTGGGCCTGTGTCTGCAACATTGTGCCGACGAATGGTAATCCACCGACCATTACATATGCCGCGATCACCCCAGAGATCAGCAGCGTCCACATCTTTCCGCGAAATGACATATAATACCTCAAGAAAACTAACTAACGATCAATACGCAATACCACGTCGAAATGTTTTGCATTGCGTCTTTCGATTATCGAACATCAATACCCTGCGTGCAAGAAAAACAAACAACTAATTACGCCGATTTTGCAGATGTTTCTGCCTTGCCGATGACCGGACGTATCATAGCCCTAGACCCGGGAACGAAACGAATCGGCGTCGCCGTGACCGATGAAACGCAGATGCTCGCCCGCCCGTTGAGAAAGATGGAACGGACATCCTGGAAAAAATTGCTATTGGCGACCAAAGACATTCTTGCGGAATATGATGCCGTCGCCTTGGTGATTGGTTTGCCGCTTGAATCGGATGGTAGCGAAAGCGAAATGTCGGCGGAAGCTCGACGTATGGCTCGGAGCTATTCCCTCTCGCTCAAAATACCGGTTCTCTTGCAAGACGAACGCGTTTCGAGCTACGAAGCCAAAGGGCGTCTGTGGGAACAAGGCAAGAACGTGTCCGAGAGCCGCGACCTCGTCGATAGCGAGGCGGCCGTCATAATACTTGAGGATTTTCTATCCGCTCGAACCCAGCCGCTCAATTCGGCTCCGGCGAATAATTGATGGCCCCTACGGCAGCCTGCCTTACCGCCTCGGCCGAAAATGGAAACACGGCCGCGGAACCCTTGCTCCAGATCTCGTACTGATCCTTATAGTGAACCGACCTCGGATCGCCGCTTTGTCCAAGCGGAATGACAAGTCTCGTTGCATCCCAATTTCCGGGCGAAGCGATGAACCTCATCGATACATACGATGCTACGTTAGGCGTCTGCCCGCTGCCCGCGAGCGGCGTGTTTGGCGTTAAGAACTGTCCCCCGAGAAGTGGTGCCGACCCGAGCGGATGGGGAAATCTAGCCCTCGACACGCTCCCCCAAACCCATTTAGACTGATCGGCTCCGTAACTCTTCAAAAAGGCCGCCGGGCTGGCATCAATGCAAGAGCGAAGTAACGCAGCATAATCTGCAAATTCCTTTGGCAGCCACCGGGCTGAACGTTCGGCGACCGCCCAATGTAACACACGTTCCCGGATCGTCACGGCCGGCGCCGGTTTGTTCGCTTCAGCTATCTTGTCCGCCGCACATATCCGCACCTCGTTGACTAGGAGCGCGGCCCGCGAATCGGGCGTCATCCTGCCATCCCAATCTTTGATCAGCTTGAGATCTTCTTCTGTCGCGGCCTTCAACGCTACGATCTCTCTAACAAGCATCGACAAAGGGATATTGAGATCGTCCATCTGTGCGGTGGCGGTCGAGTCCATCGTCACTTTCGTGTCTTTAGACAAAATATCGTAAAGACGACGGGCACGCCATGGCGCAGCAACATCGCGAATGAGTTGAGGGTATTTGTAATCGGTTCCTGCTATCCGCTGATTCGCTGTCATTATGAACCCCTGCGGCGGATTGTAAAGGTTCGGCAGCTCGGCAAACGGTATCGTCCCTACCCAATCACCGTCGTTCGTTGCACCGTCATACGGAAGCGAGCCGTCGCCCTTTCGACGGATAGGTACTTTGCCCGACGTATGCCAACCGATATTTCCCTTCACATCGGCAAAAATAAAGTTCTGCATCGCACCGCCATAGGTGCTAAGAGCTTTCTTGAAATCGTTCCAATCTTTCGCCCGATTGAGATAAAAGAATGCACTTAGATCGTCGTTCTTCGGGTCAAAAGCCGTCCACTTTAATGCATACTTCACTTCGCCGTTGTCGATAATGACCGGGCCATGGCTCGTTTCAGTCACGTCCACGGTTTCTGAGGTGGTCATTGGGCTAAGCGGGCTTGAACGGAACTTTAGGACTTCCTTTCTGACCTCTACAGCCGCCCAGCCGTTAGGTGTCTTGTATTCGCCTTTGTCATTCAGGGTGATCTTATAAAGGTCCTGCACGTCGGGCCCGACGTTCGTTGCACCCCAAGCTATGTTCGCATTATGCCCGACAACAATTCCCGGAACGCCTGGGAATGTAACGCCCGCGACACGCATTGTCGGCGTAGAGAGATGAGCTTTGTACCAGATGCCCGGGGCCGTTGCCCGCAAATGCGGATCGTTTGCCAATATCGGCTTGCCGTCCGCGGTTCGCTTGCCCGAAATTACCCAGTTATTGCTCGCTGCAAGCTCTTCAGCGTACATTCCGATCCGCCGCAGCGAACTTTCGCGAACCGCAAGATCCCTACTAATGGCTACGGTCAGCGTTTCAACATTTTTATCCGACACAATCGCCTTATCGAGTTCGTCTATACCGCCTTTCTTTACCTCAACGCCTTTGGATTTCTCTGTTGGAACCTTCTTGGTCGAAGCTGCCGCGTCTTTTCCGAAAAGTATCACATCATACGGCGTAACCTTATTGTTCAGATCGGCGAGTTTTACCGGATCAAAATCCTTGAGCGATTCTCGGATCAGGTCGCCGGCGTAGGTGCTGCTCAGCGCTTCTGCAAGTATCTTACCGATCAACATCGAATCGGCGGGTGTCCATTCGCGAGGAGTGTATTGCAATATCTGAAATTCGACCGGCAGCTCTTTCGGCCCGAGTGTGGCGACATACGCATTCACGCCGCGAGCGTAATTCTCGAGTGCCGCCTTCAGTTCAGGCTGAAGCTGGGCGACGCTCGCCTCGGCCACACGAGCAAAGCCGAATCGTCGCCAACGCTTGTCTTCCTCAAGCGTTGATTTGCCAAATATCTCGGCGGTCTCGCCGCGAGCGACACGCCGCAGCAGATCCATCTGCCAGAGGCGGTCTCTTGCCGTCTCAAAACCCTGCACAAAATATAGATCGGCGTCGTTTTTCGCCGCAATATACGGAATCGAACGCGCGTCACGCTGAACGGTGACCGCTTCACGAAGCCCCGCTTGCCGGACCTCGACCGCCGCCGTTTGGCCAAACACCGAAAACGTTGAAACTAACAGCGAAAAGAAGACGAACGTCCGAAATGTATGACAGATCATGGTGAAAATATAGCAATATGCCGTTGGATGATAAAGCGGAACCTCGATTCCCTTCCGTTTTTCCACGGGAAAGGATCATTTTGTCCGATACAGAAATAATTCCAACCACAAAGAAATGATTCCACCGCACGAACAAATGGTTCCAACGCAAGGAGAAATGGTTCCAACGCACGAAGAAATGATCCAACACACGAAAAAATGTTTCCAACGCACGAAGAAATGATTCCAACAGCCGCAGAAACGATTCCGACGGGCAAAGAAACTGCTCCGATACCGAAGAAATCGGTTCTTTTCGTGAAGCAATTGTTCCGTTTATATGGGTGTGCTTGGAATGCTTGCTGAATCCGGCAAATGTCGATCGCGGCCGAAAGTGCGGTGTGCGAAACGATCAGATGATCAAGCACTCTGAACCGCAACTGTTTGCAAAATCTTTCGTCGCCAATTAAACTTTCTTTTGCGTGCACCCGTAGCTCAGCTGGATAGAGTATCTGACTTCGAATCAGAGGGTCGCAAGTTCGAATCTTGCCGGGTGTACCATCCTAACTATTATAAGCACAAGCGAAAAGGCAAGCCGACGAGCTTGCCTTTTCCGCTAAGTGCAGCTAGTCTGCGCAAAAGTCGAAAAAACTATGTTTCACACATCATTTTTTCGAGTTGGGTGTTGCGTCCGTCTGCATCGCCGAAAGCACGTGAGAATAGGTGTCCCGCTTCAGAATCACTGAAGAATGTCCAAGCAGTTCTGCTACTATTCTTTCGCTTTCGCCGGACGCCAGAAGCATAGTCATGTTCGTATGGCGAAGATCGTAGAGTCGAATCTTCGGAAGTTTCGCTTCCAGAAAATACGGATTTATTCAGATACTAAGCTAATTACTAAATAGTTTCATTGCTTGTTCTTCATACCGATTTCCCTTTAATCGAGGAGATTCAATAAAGCGACAACTTTTCTATACCCGTAATCTAATAGTCACATTCGCCTGATAGCGTGTAAGGTATCGGGAGGCTTAATATGAATTGCACAGAGCTTTGTGTCGCTGCTGGGACATTTATTCTCGCTATTTGCGGTTTGGTTCTTTTTTCGTCTGGTTTCTTTTTTGGATGGCGGCTTGCAGTTAAACGTATCTTCAGCGAGAACGAGGATCTTTCGACCACGATCGACTAATTGAGGAATGACAGATTTAACAGTTTGTTCGCGTTTAGTTAATCCGCATTAAATATCCGAGTAATAGTCTCTAGTAGAGTCTGTATCCGAAGTGTGCAACCTCTGAAAAAAGGACTTTGGAAAGGACTCATTTTGCACTCAGAAGGGTATCAGCGCACCAGCTGATACCCTTCATTTTAACTTTGCGAAAGCAAAAAAAAACCGCCAGTCTCAGCGACCAGCGGTTTTCTTGTTTATGATCGAGACACACAGCCCTCGTTAGACGGCTGACGCCTTCTGAGGATTAGGGCCGTGCGAAAGCTGGTGCCGGCCTGTCGGTAGCTATACCGAACTGCTGAACCGATACGCCTGCGGTCGAGCCGCGAACCCACCATTGTCCGTTTCGGTAGATCGCCTGGTCTTCCGTGCCATCACCATCGTAGTCTCCGGGAACCGGGATATCGCCGTTTGCCCCGAACTGGATGCTGATCTGCTGGCCGGTGGAGCTCAGGATCGGGTTCCAGGTACCGTCTGCCGGGCGGAAGACCGCCTGGTCGACCTTACCGTCGCCGTCATAGTCTCCTGGAACAGGAATGTCACCAGCCTGGCCAAGCGGAATGTTGACTGAACCGCCGCCGGAAAGCTGGCCGACCCAGTTGCCGTTATTGTAAATGATACCGTCCGCGGCACCATCGCCGTCATAGTCGGCCGGCACAGGTATTTGACCCGGATTAACTACGATCAGCGGAACGCCGGTCGTGCTTGGCAGGATGTACCATGTACCATTCGACGGTCTGTAGACAGCGAAGTCAGCTTCACCATCAGCGTCGTAATCGGCGACCGCCGGAATGTCCCCCGCGACTCCCCAAGCCGCACCGGTAAAGGTAAAGTCGCTGCTCTTCAGCACCCAGAAATCGGGAGAGTTGGCGTCGTCCGTGCCTCGGAATACCGCGGTATCGGTCTTGCCGTCGCCATCGAAGTCTTCTGCTACGATTACGTCTATTGAAAGGCCCCAGTTCAGGACCGAAAATCCTGCTGTCGACTGAAGCAGATACCAATTGCCCTCAGACGGTCGAAAAACAGAAAGGTCAGTGCGTCCGTCGCCATCGAAGTCCGCACGAGCCGGCTCGGTCACTACCGCCGCGGGAACGTTAGGTGCTCCGGGTGTAAGGACACCGCCGGTGGGGAAATTCGCACTGAATGGAGCCACGAAGGCCGTCGTTTCGACAGGTGAGGCCGCAAGTTCGCCGTAGTAAAATGCGGCGGCACTGAACGGCGTGTCGTTGCCCGGAAACCGAACAAATGCATCCGGAACATCCTGAAACGGAGCGCCGAGGATCGCACTATTTTCCGGATAGACGTACTGAACGTCCGGATCAATGCGGTACGAGACAGAGTCGTATATGTTCGAGATCGGGATGTCCAGAACGCCATCGTCATTGGTGTCGATATCGATTCCTGCCGAGATCGTCGCCGTCGTGGTGATGATGGCAAAGCTCTCTGCTCCTACCTCAAGGTTACCGAAACCGATTCGGATAGCCGAAAAATAATCTACAACGGTCGTGCCCGGTGCGGGGGTTCGATTCGGGCATACCACACCCGCCGTGTTTCGAAGATAGATCAAGCCGTTCGAACCTACTGTCTGACCTCCGATCGCGACGACGTGGCTCAAGCGGCCTGGAAATGCGTTGTCGACATCGATTGCGACAAAGTATGTATTGGCCGGAACGGTCGTACCCGCTTCGCCGCGGATCTCGACATATTGGCATGAATCGTTCTGCTGATCGCCTGGGTCTGCTTCAACCTCGTTGAGCAGCAGCAATGGGCCGCCGGTCGCCTGTGGGGCAGCCGATTTTGACTGTGCCATTGCCGCCCCGGCAAAACTGAATACTAAGGCAGCTGCAATCAAGTGACTGCTAAGCGTATGTAAGTTAAATATTCTCTTCATTCTCATCTCCTTTTGTGTGACGTGGGCCACCATTCGGACCAAAGGCATTTTTGTTTTCAGTTGACTATTAAAAAACTCCTGACAAAGTTTTCTACGTATTGCGCCACTCAGCTCTGAGCGGCAAAATCTTCGGGCATTGATATCTTGTTTTTTTCAAGGTACTCGGCAACGAATCCGTCGCGTTTATCCTTTTCTATCTGTGCCCTTACTATCTCTTCAGCCGTCATAAATGGCGGCGGAATGTTTGGATCCGCCACGCCCGGCTGTTCGAATTTGTTCTGTATTAGGATCTGCCTAAAGCTATAGCGAAAGACCTCGCGACCGTTGTCTAGACGGATAGGTGTTTTTCTCTCCAGCTTTGCGATATGCCAACCCATGTCGGTCGCGACTATATGGCCGATCATCTGCCCGGGCTCAGCCGCAAGAAGGGCCGCTTCCAACGGCTCCGGCATATCGCCTTGCATCATTTCCTCGAAAAGGCCTCCCGTCGCTTTCGTCGGGCGGTGTTCGCTATGTTCCGCAACAAGTTTGTTAAAGTTTTCACCGTTCAAAACCCGCTGATGGATATTCTGAGCGAGGATGACCTTACGGTTGAGGTCGTATTCGGGATTCTTGGCGATGAAGGCTTTTATTTCAGCATCGGTGGCCTTGATACGGTCCCGCCAATGTTTGCGGAGCAGATCGGAGGAAAGCAGGCCAGCCTCCAGGACTTTCATCCTAAGCTGGACTTCCTTAGAAGCCATGAAATCCGCATCAGCCTTCGCCTTATCCGAAACGATCTTTGTCCTTGCCCATTTCCGCTTCGCCCGCTCAAGGCTTTCGCCCATAAGAACGCCGGGTGCCATTTGAGTTCCGAGCATTTCGTTGACCGATGATTGGATCTGACGCATCGCATCCATGTCTCGTTGAAATGCCTTTTTATTTTCGGCGGATGCCCAAACTGCGGTTGATTCTTCCTCGGTGACGGGGTATGGCTTGTTCAGGTCGTGCCCAAGTTTCGCCTGGTAAAGATCTGCCAAAAGTTGATCTTTTTTAGCTTCGTAATTGATCAGAAAGAGCGGGTCCGAGGCCAGGCCTTCTCGACGCGCCTGGGCGGCAAGTGCGAGGTGTTCCCGAAGCCCTTGAACGAAAGCCTTACGGCTTTCGTGTGACTCCGAAATAGCGGCAATATTCTCGTCGCCGGCCTCGGCCTGGCTCTTGAGAATTGCGGAGATGTCGTCAGCCGACACCTCCTTTAAGATCGCTGCTTCGGTCATGGCAGCATCGGCCTGTCGCGAATAGCTGTTCCATGCGACCACAATACCTACGACCCCGATCAGGGCGGCAACGGCAATGAGAACGTATTTCTTGTCTGGCATTAGTTTACCTCCCGTTCATTAAAACCTCAGCTTTGCTCCAAACTGCATTACACGCGGAGCACCGACAGTTCGCGTGATCTGACCGAAATCGGTCTCGTCGCTGAGGTCGCCATTTGGATTTGCAAAGTTAGCAAAGTTCAGCAGATTGAAGATGTCCCACTTCAGTTCGAGCTGCATTCGCTCAGTCAGTCGTGTCGTCTTTGAAAGGCTGAGATCAATGCGCTTCTGATCCGGGCCGCGAAGAGTATTTCGTCCAAGGTTTCCAAAACTGCCGAGAGGCGCGATCAGAGCGCAGTCTGTGTTGTTCGGATCCTGACAAACATTGAAATACTCCCGCAACCTATCACTTCCGCCGCGGCGAAGCAGTTCCAGGCTTCTGACGCTTGGGCGGCCGAATGCGGCGTTATAGATCGTTCCGCTCGCACCACCAACGTTGAATATGCGTACCAGAGTATTCAGTGCCGAAAGCGGAGCGTTGCGTTCGGTCGCTTCGAGGAAAATGCCGCGAAACTGAGCTTCGATGTCGCCGCTCGTTCGCAATACCTCAAATCCGGCGTTGGATGCGATGATGCTGAAAGGAGCACCTGACTGCCATTGAGCAAATCCGGTCAACTGAAAGCCATTTATCCACTTGTTTTTGGACTTGTTGTAGGGCAATTCCCAGGTAAATGTGCCGGCTAAACGGTGCGGACGGTCAAAGTCGGATACCGCCTTATTTGAATTCAGGTCACGCTGGTCACCTTGAACGACGAGGCCCAGATTCGGCGTGTCCGGACGGCCCGAAGCGGTCGTACTGCCGGGATCGGTCGAGCCGATATCAATGGACTTCGACCATGTGTATGAAACATTGAACCCGACTCCCTTAGTAAGCCTGCGGGTCAAATTAAAGAGGCCCGAGTGATAGGATGAGTATCCGCGTGACTGAAGGATGATGGCGTCCGTTGGGTCAAAGCCCAAAAACGGCACTCGTGCTTCTGCTGCTATCAGGGCATTTACAAACTGGAAATTGGCCGCCGATCCGTTCAGATCGATGCCGCCGTTGCCGTTGTTGCACGGCGTATAACCCGCAACCCCGCGCCAAATCGAATTACACGCCCCGAACGCACCATCAACGTCGTTACTTGGCCGTGTTCCCCGATCCCGCTCGCTAAGGCCGGGCGTCCGCGGCGGCAAAACGCCGGGCCGAGCAAGGTCGTAGGCATCGTTTAGTCGCCCATAAATGTAGTCCGGCGTGTTCGGATCGTTCAGATCGTAGGGCTGATTGAACCCGACGGCAAGAAGAAGGTTTTGTCCCTTCGACCCGATGTACCGGGCCTCGATAACCCAGTTCTTGTTCTGTCCGAATCCGAAATCATGCTGGATACCAAGATTCCACTGCTGGATCATCGGCGTTTTAAGATCACGGTCGATGGCCCGGAATTCTAACGGTTCGACACCCGCGATCGCATCTGCGCTCGGCGAATTATCAACCAAAACGTAAGGCGTAAATCGGTCAGCATCACGAAACGCGAGTCTGAAGGGGAAGTAGCTGCTAAATGGCAGCATTGGATTTGTCTGGTCAAAGGCGGTGGTCGCCTGAACCGTCGCGGGCGAACTCTCGGTTTTAACTTCGATCTCCTTGAAGAACGGATAGTTGCTGTAGATCGTGTTGATAAAAGCCGCTGATGGGCGATCAAAGAAGATCCCATAGCCGCCGCGGATCACAGTCGACCCATTCTTAAAAGGCTGGAAGGCAAAACCGAACCGCGGAGCAAAGTTATTCAGGTCTTCGCCGTTCAATGTGTGTTTGTTGCCGGCTGAAGCTATTGAACCAAGCGACTGGTCGATCGCCGCCGCACCGGTCGTGCCCACATTGGTCGGCAAGATGAATCCCGGACGGATATCATTCGGATCCGTAACACGCGAGAAATCAAAGTTTGAAAAAAGGCCGTTCTTTTCGATGGGCCAACCGAACCAATCCCAGCGAACGCCGAACGTCAGGCTTAATCGGCTGTTGACCTTCCAATCGTCGGAGAAATAGAAGCTCAAGTCGTTGAAACGAAATTCCTTGTCGGTAACACCAAACGCGACGTCCGCCTCGGGCACGTAGCTCGTCAGAAGCTCGGTGAAATTCGTCAGGCCTTCGAACTCGATCCCTTGCTCTTCCGGCAGATTGGTGTCGTATTGGTTTCGCTTGTGCTCAACCCCGAACCGGGTCGTGTGACGTCCGCGAACGAACGTTAAATTGTTTGCGAAGGTAAAGGTCGTCTGGTTGCGACGGTTGTATACGTCGTTCGGAGCCAATAGCGAGAAATCGCGAAAATTAGCAGTTCCGGCCCACCGAGCACCCCGCAATGTTGCAGGCCCTGAATCGAAGACCGTAGCCGGATTGCTGATGCCAAGTCCCGGATTCGTAAGTTCGGGAATAAGAAAACGCTCATCCAACTCGCGAGTGTTGTCCAGAAAAAAGTATCCGAACCGAAATTCATTTATCAGATTCGCCCTGAAATAGTGGGTGTCGGTGATAGCCAGCGTCCGATTCTTGTCATCCTTGATCAGCGGAGTTGCCGAAACAAGGGTGTCATCGGAGAAAGGGTCAAGCGTTGGGAAATTAGCGAAAAAGAAGGTGCCGCTGAGCGTGTTGAGCCCAACGCCTTCGTTGTTTCCCTTTGAGAGAATGTAATCGAGCCGGGTCGTAATCTGATCTTGCTGAAATTCGGCAGGGAACACATTTCGAACGCGGACGAGCGGAAAGCCGCCGCGAACTCTTCCCTGGGCACCACGATCAAGAATCGGAAGGCCGTTCGGCAGGCCATAGGGCGAAAAGTCTGTGATACGCGTGGTTCCATTGAGAAGTGCTTCAACGTTTGCCGTGTTATAAAAAAGTCTCTCGTATCGTCCGGCAGTTAGTTGCGGAATCAGGAATCCGCCGGTGACCGGGTTGCGTGCGCCGAACAGCAGAAAGCCGGGGCCAGTCGGATCGATACAGGTAGACGCGATCGTGCCGGCAAACGTACCGGGCGTCAACGTTCGAACACAATAACCCGGCGATCCCGGGCCTGGCAAAAATGTGAATGCGTTGCCGAAAGAGCTGACCTGTCCTCCATTCTGCGCCGAAAGTAGAAATGCCCGACGCACGGCCTCGGGATCCGAGCGATCTGAAATGAATGCGAGTGCTTCAGGCAGGACTGTATAGCTCTGTGCCGTCGGAACATAAGCCGTCTTGGCGTCCGTTCGCTGATATCCGCCGAAGAAGAAAAGCCGGTCTCGTTTTATCGGGCCGCCGAGGACGAATCCGCCTTCAAACCGGCGAGCAGCTTGTCGGTCGATCCCGTCGCGGTTGAAGAAGAAATCGTTAGCGTTAAAGAGCTCGTTCTGAACGTACGCGTATGCGCTTCCCGAAAACTGGCTGCCGCCTCCGCGGGTAATTAGCTGAATGTTGCCGCCGCCGCTTCGGCCGAGCGAGGCGTCGTAGCCGCTTGTCAATACTTTTACTTCCTGGATCGTTTCAGGTGCAGGCGAGAGGCTCTCGGTCAATGAACCGGTTCCTGCGACGTTGGTGGCGTCAATGCCGTTAAATAGGACCGACTGGCTAGTCGTACGCGAACCTGCGATAGAAACTTCTTGGTTACCGTTGCCGTTCGACAGCGGATCGGTCAGATCCGATGCGACCGACGAATCGGTAGTTAGCAGCGAGAAGGCACCACGGATCGCCGGGAGGGCCTCGATCCTGCGTCCTGAAAGTTGCGTTCCCGTCGCTGCTCCGCCGCTTTGGATCGCACCGCTTTCATCACCGGTCACTACATCGACAATTGCGGTCTGTCCGGCGACGCCCAAGACTAGAAATACCTCGGTTGCAACGCTTGCCCCTACTGAAGCGTTCTCCGTCTTCGGGTCGAAACCGGGAGCCTCCGCCTTTACCTCATATTCGCCGAGCGGTAGAACCGCGAACCGCCACGTTCCGTTTTCTGAGACCGTAACGCTGCGGGTAAGGCCGGTCGAGACGTTTCGAATTGCGACTGTCGCTCCCGGTACAACTGCACCGTTTTGATCTGATACTGTGCCAGTCAGGCTGCCGTTGTCGGTGGCCTGCCCAAAAGCAGAAACCGCACCGGCAAACATTAGGAATGCCGTAGCTATCGTTCTTATAAATATTTTTAAATGCATGGTTGTGCAACCTCTAATTTAGTTGAGGTCCGCGGCGAGCGTTTCACTCATTTCGCGCCGCCGCGGACAGCAGATATGATTACGCGGAGTACCGAGCTTCATTCGGTACTCCGCACGATCTGATCGTTTAGCGAATCGCGACGACCGGAATATCGAAACCTTCGAAATCACCGCAGAATGCTCCTGTGCTCAAGCATCCTGGTGTTGACATTGTGTTCGAACCTGCCGGATTACCCTGCGGGAAAACGAGGGCAACAGCCTTCGCGGTTCCCGGAGCTGACGGGGTCAGATCTGAGATCGAGTAGACACGGGCATCTTCGAGCAATAGATAAAGCGTATTGCCGATGCTTGCGAGGCCGGTGTCACGGTTTACGTCCGTCGGAAGTGTGTTCGTGATGAAGCGTGCACGTCCCGCATTCGGGCCGGTAGCGAAAAGCTGATAGATCGCGCCGTGAGCGTTTGCGGACGCGTTATTGAAACGGTTTTCCGAAGCGAAGATGCGTCCGTCAGCCGTGACAGCAAGGCCATCAAAATACGGATTCTCGTCGCCGCCGAGGCTGTCAGCAGTTTTGATCAAGCCGTTTGCGGTCGGGCCCGAGCCGATCTGTGTTGCAAGGCCGGTCGTGGGGCTGATGCGAAACAGGCGGCTTCGTGGAGCGTTTGACGGAAGCGTGTCGTCAGCGGCGATGGCATAGATCCAACCGTCGGTTGCGTTGTAAGCAGCAGCAGCTTCGGTGAATCCCGACGGAAAGCATGTCTCACCGATCTGCGGGCCGATCGGGCTCGCAACGCCGTTCGGTTGCGGATAAGTTCCCGCCGTACGGAAAGCGCGAAGGTCTGACGCTAGGCCGGTAACAGGGTCCGAACCTGTATTGCATAGTTCCGTATCGAATTCAGCGACACCGTAAAGGGTGGAGCCGATCGAAGCTAACCCTTCGTATTCGCGTCGGATCGTTTGACCATTGAGTGAAAGCTCGCCGAGCAGCGTTCCCTGGCCGGTTGCCAGGTCGAACTGGTAATACTGTTGCTGAAGTCCGCTAACGTCACGGTTATTGTCCGTGATCGAATAGGCTATCTGGGCTATCGAAGCCGACTGCAGCGACACAATAGCTGCGATTACAAAAAGTGCTTTGAACAAATTTTTCATTTTTCCTCCAAGTCTGAACATCTCGTTATGGTTGGCCGAAACCCCTTCGGCATTCGAATTTTCCGATCCGTGTCAGCGGATCTTTATTTCTGGTAGCCGGTCTTTATTTCTAAAATGCCTTGATCATTAACTTCGCGGCTTTGCGGCTTCGGGCAAGCGACTTTTATTCGTTATGAACAACTTTTGCCGCAAGTACCGGGGTTCGATACTTACTATTACCTTTCGTGCTCTGCTGCGAAGGTATGAGAATATGGGTCGGGTTTGACGGAAGAGTTAAAGGCGCCTTAAGTTACTGTTAACAATTCGGAGAGCGTAGAGAAAACAAAAAAAGGCCCCAATCGGTGCCTTCATCAAAATGCATTGGGGACGAGGGAATTCAAGGGATCAGAGTCCCGAGGTCCGTAAATTCGCCGATCTCAGAATTCTGGTAGCCAAAAGGTCCGACCGTTACTCGCGACTGCTTTCAGGCCAAGATCGCGAAGTTCGCTTTCTTTTTCTCCAAGGAAAGTAAAATGAGGCAGGTCGGAGGCTACCGTTTGGAACCAGCCGTGGGAGGCCAAAATGCTACGAACGGCAGCATTGTCGTGCTCGTTCACGTCGAAGGCCAACATTGAGAGGTGCTGTGAGGTACCCGGCGGGGCGACCGAATAAATGATCGATTTTGAGAGGTCCCTTGCGAAATAGATCCCGATGCTCTCAAGCCTAAGCACCTCTTTTACCTGCTCATAAACCTCAAGTGCTAGCAACGCTGCCGCTTCGTCTGCTGTAATGCGTTTTTTTGTCGTCCAAAACGCCAAGGCAGGCTCAACCCTGCTCAACCACAGCTCGATCGTCTCGTTATAACTCCGCCGAGCCGAATCTGCGCCCCGAGGCGAGATCGCCAGTCCCTCGTTCGCCGCCGCGCTTACCGCATCCAGCAGATTCGCCATTGCTGCCCCTTGCAGTTCTACGGCGTACCCGCCGATCAAATCGAGTTTCGTCACAATGCCGCCCTGAAACGCCGCAACTTCTTCCTCATTCCGAAATATCACCGTCGGGGGATGGATTACACCTCGAGCCGCAAACATGGCCCCGTATTCTCTAACGAGAAGAGCTTCAACGGGGTCTCCGCGGTCGTACCGAACATTCGCAAGATGTTGATTAAATCCCATCGTCCGTCCACTTCAACATTGTAGCCCCTCGGCAAACGGTCTACAATTTCCTTGATGCGTCCGATCCTCCTGAAACTTTTTAAGCGGCTCGCTGTAGTTTATCTCGTCTTCATCCATATTGCCGTCGCCTATTTCGCCGCAGAGTTCTATTACGGACCTCTCCTGACACTTCGTCAGATGGAGATCGCCAACGTGAACGCACCCGAGGTCCATTCCACACCTACTGACGAGCAACTTAAAGATCTAGTTACGGACCCTACGCCAATATATGTGCCGACCCCGATTCCCCTGATAGTAAATGACCCGCGGCCCGGGCTGATGATCCCGGTTTTCGGCATCACAGCCGATCAACTTATAGATTCATATGATCAAGAACGCTCCGAAGGTGAGCGGTTGCATGCTGCGATCGACATCGCCGCCCCGCTTGGAACGCCCGTTCTTGCTGCGGCCGACGGAACCATCGCAAAATTCTTTGATAGCGAAGCGGGTGGTATCACCATCTATCAGCTCAATACAGCCGGAAACCTGGTCTTCTACTACGCACACCTCCAACGCCGTGCTGACGGCCTCGCTGAAGGTCGATTCGTCAAAAAGGGCACTACGATCGGCTATGTAGGGGACACTGGCAACGCTGGCCCCGGCAATTACCACCTCCACTTCTCCATTGCCCGCATCTCCGATCCCGCCCGGTATTTCGAAGGAACGAACATAAACCCGTACCCCTATCTCATTGACCCCACGTTGCTTCCGTAGTCGGAATGGAACGTTAGTTGCGTCTCAATATTTATGCGCATCAATACGTTACAAAACGATCAACAGTATAGGGATTATTAAATATGAAGCAGCAAGTTATTTTAACCGTATTATTTGTGACCGCGGCACTGGTGCTGATGGGATGTTCACCTCCTGCAGATTCGGGAAGCGTGCCCGCGAACAGCAATACCAATCTGTCCACTAATCAGGTTGTGTCTCAGCCAACGGAGCCGGATTACAGCTCCGTAATTGTGACCATTCCACTCATCGACGCTTTGATGAGCGACGAAACATTCCGCGAACGCGCTCGGAGTGAAGTGCAGCTAACAGATGAAGAGATCGATAAACTTTGGGACGCGACGCGCGACTCAACTCTGAAATTAGGCGAAGAGCGATCTGCGGAAGAAATGAGTTCGACAACGGCATCTTCGCAACAAGCCGAGAAAACCGTCCGCGAAGCGCTCGGGACGGACAAAGGTAATCGTTTCCTGGAACTTGTTCGGCGTGAAGTCGGTGGCCGAGATCCGGGGGCGCTTGCGAATTCGCAACCGAATTCCGTCCCGAATGACACCCGAATAGTAATTAACGCTCCGGCATATCGGATGGACCTTTTTGAAAATGGTGAGCTAAAGAAATCGTTCAAGGTTGGGATCGGATATCCTGAATTTCCTTTGCCTACCGGACTGCGCCGTGCGAACGAACTTCTATTTAATCCTACGTGGACACCGCCCGACGAACCTTGGGTCAAAGGTAACGTAAAGGCGGGTAAAACGGTCGAAGCCGGGAGCAAAAACAACCCGCTCGGCATCGTAAAGATCCCGATCGGTCTGCCTTCCTTGATCCATGCCGGAAAATCGGCTGATCGGCTCGGAACATTCGCCTCACATGGATGTGTCGGACTTACCAACGGTCAGGCACGCGAGTTTTCACTTCTTCTTGCTTCGCTCGGCGGCGCTGAGTTGACCGAAGAAGATATCGCCGGTTTCCAAAAAAATCAGGACGAGACCAAGTCAATAAAACTCGAACGCGACATTCCGGTCGAACTTAGATATGAAACCATCATCGTTCAAGACGGAACTCTGAGGATCATGCGCGACGTTTACGAACGCGGAACAAACACCGAAGAAAATCTACGTCGTGTTCTGCAGGCCTTCGACGTTTCTCTCGATAATTTATCAGCGGATATGCGTGAACGCATTCTCGATGGACTGGAAAAAATGGCTGTTGATGCGACAGGCGATCCTGTAGAGGAAGGTTCATCAAATACTAACAAAAACTCGAATTCGAATTCGAAGTCGAACAGCTCTCGCGTCACAAGAAACATCAAAGGTGATAAAGAAGTTACGTTCGAGCTGGCGGAACTTCGCGGCAAAGGCTATCCGGCACCTACCGACGCTAAGTTCTAGCGATCGAAATTAGGGATCCAAAACTTGAACTGCCCGGCGAACTGAAGTTTCAATCCACGGGCCGGCAGTTCACTTTCTTTCAAACCTAGATATGTAAAATGCGGCGTGTCATCAATTATCGTCTGAAACCATCCGTGCTCATTCAGTATCTTCTGAACGTCAACATTGCCAAATTCTGCTACATCCAATGCGACCATCGAAAGATGCTGCGATGTGCCGGGCGCTGCGACCGAAGAAAATATCGACCGATTCATCCCCGTACTAAACCACCAGCTATTTTTCTCCCATTCAATTACTTGCGCCACTTGGTCAATCGTATTTGCTTCTCGTGCTCGCTGAGCATCTGTCGGCTTTATCCTTCCCTGACGTACCCAATGATTGAGCCCAGGCTCAAACCGCGAATTCCAAATGCGGAAGGTGTCGGCGTAACCCCGCCTCGCGGCAGTCGATCCACGCGGAGTGATCGTCAGTCGCCGCTTAGCCGCCGCTGCAACTGCTGCTTTTAGAGCCGTCATTGCCGGCGTCTGAAGGTTGATCACCCGCCCGCTGACCGTCTCGAGTGAAGTTGGTATTTCGTTTTGGAAAGCCTCGACCTCCAATTCGTTGTCGAACACGCATTTTGGCGGAAACCGTACGACTGCGTCCGCTACATACATCGCACCGTAATCCTTGAAAACTCGACGGGCGACCACATTAGTGTCCACTGGGCATACGTCCTTCAGTTCAAGCTTCGACTCTTTCAACCTTTCTTCAACGATCGATCGAAAATCTGAGGCAAGTTGCCCTGACGCCGTCGTTGTAAGAAACACAAGTAAACAGAAAGCCGCAATTAAGAAGTAAGGATTCATAATTTTATAAATCGGGCGGTGGGAGGCTACAATGCATAAGATGCGAATACTTAACAAGCCGTTATAAAGTTTTGCACGACGCATTCAATAGAGTCCATGTGACGCTTCATATATTCGTCCTGTTCAATAAATGGAACGTGTTCGCGTATCGCTGCATAGATCTCTCGCGTGCCCGCGCCGAGTTGTTTTTCTTCCCCTATTTCCGTTCTACGAAAATCGATCCCCTGTGCGGCGCAGAACAGTTCAAGGGAGATCACCGTCATCAGATTTTTGACTATCTGCCGCAGCTTTAACGCAGCCGTTGCACCCATTGAAACGTGATCTTCGACATTAGCGGAACTCGGGATCGTGTCGACACTCGCTGGGTGTGCGAGAATCTTATTTTCCGTGCATAGGGCCGCCGCAGTATACTGGACGATCATAAACCCCGAATTCAATCCCCCATTTTTGGTTAGGAAGGCTGGCAACACATGCGCGTTCGATGCTTCGTCCGTTAGCCGCATGATACGCCGCTCGGCAATATTAGCAAGGTCAGCAAGAGCGATCGCAAGGTAATCGAACGCTAAAGCGAGCGGCTCACCGTGAAAGTTGCCGCCCGAGATTACTTCGATGTTGCCGGCGTCGTCTTGGAAGATCAAAGGATTGTCGGTGACCGAATTCAGTTCGATTTTGAGCAGCCATTCGGCATAAGCGACGGCATCGCGACACGCACCGTGAACCTGCGGCATACAGCGTAACGTGTACGCATCCTGCACATTGGTCGGGTCAAAACTACGAACGAAATCACTACCTTCGAGGTGCCGTCGAAGCGTCCTTGCAGTATCTATCTGACGTGGATGCGGGCGAAGGGCGTGTATGCGTTCGTCAAAAGCTATAACCGTTCCGTTCAATGCCTCGAGCGTTAGGCAGCCGGACACATCAGCCAGATCCGCAAGTCGGATAGCTCGAACGGTTTCGATCAGTCCGACGGCGGCCATGACAGTAGTGCCGTTTGTGAGGGCGAGGCCCTCTTTTGCTTTCAGTGTTATCGGCGAAAGCCCTGCGAGGCTTAAGGCTTTAGCTCCGGAGTATACATCATCACCAAACTTCGCTTCTCCTTCACCGATCAACACGCAAGCGAAATGCGCCAACGGAGCAAGGTCGCCGCTCGCCCCGAGGCTTCCCTTTTCCGGAATAACCGGATGCACACCACGATTCAGGCATTCCAAGATCAGTTCGAGCGTTTCAAGCCGAATACCCGAGAAGCCCCTTGCAAGAGTATTCGCACGGATCAGCATTATAGCCCTAACCGTGGGTATATCGAATGCGTCTCCAACACCCACAGCATGACTCAAAACGATATTTCGCTGTAGCTGTTCAACCTCCTCACGGCTAATTATCTTGTCTTTGAACGCTCCAAATCCGGTCGTGATCCCATAAGCGATCTCGCCGCGTTGCAGCAAAGTATCGATAGCCGCCGCCGAGCGATTCACTTTGGCCTTCGCTCTATCATCGAGAACGACGCGCGGCTCCCCCGGCCGCCCATAGGCAACCGCGAGCACTTGCTCGAAGGTCAGGCTTTCACCGTTTACTGCTATCATCTCACTTATAATCTATCACTTAACCATTATACCGAACTGCTGACCGTCCTTCGGTTACCGTTGCTGCGATCAAATTTCCGCCAAACTCATATACAAGGATCCGCCAGTCAGCAGCATTCAGAATATTAAGGTTTGCTTTTTTGCCGACCTCTATCGAACCGTGCGTTTCCCCGAGTCCGATGGCGTAAGCAGCGTTTATGGTTGCTGCGTTCAGCGTTTCTGCAGGCAAAAGCTTCTGATATCGGCAGGCGATCGCCATCGCCATCGGCTGCGAAGGGCACGGCGCCGAGCCGGGGTTGTAGTCGGTCGTCAGGGCCACGGCACAGCCCGCATCGATCATTTTCCTCGCCGGAGCAAATTGCGTTTTGCCGCCGTTGAAATTCTCGGTCGGGATGACGACGCCGACCGTTCCGCTTGCGGCAAGCAGAGTGATCTCGTCATCTGAGATCGCATCGAGGTGATCGATGGAGACTGCCCCAATATCTACGCCGAGCCGCGAGCCGCCGAGGTTCGTAAACTGGTCAACGTGTGCCTTCAGCCGAAAACCGAGATCCGCCGCCACAGCAAATATTCGCTCCGCATTCCCGACATCAAAGGCATTCCGCTCGCAAAAGATGTCGGCGAAGAACGGTGTACCCTCCGTAGTAAAGTGCGAGCCCGCAAACCACCCCCACGCCTGCGGCAGCATCTCGCCGCAGATCAGCTCGACATAGCCGTCCGCGTCGCCTTTAAACTCGGGCGGAACCGCATGAGCAGCGAGGAACGTCGGCACAATTTTGATCGAGTGACGCTTGTCGAGGGCTTCGATCACCCGGAGCATCTTCAGCTCCGTCTCGGTGTCGAGGCCGTAGCCGGTCTTTATCTCACAGACCGTCGTCCCGCAGACAAGCATTTTATCCAAACGCTCTAGTGCCGATTCGATCAAATCCTCTTCGGTCGCCGCCCGCGTTTTCCGGACGGTCGAGATGATCCCGCCGCCCGCGGCAAGAATGTCGAGATATTCTGCACCTTTTATCTTCAGTTCGAATTCATCTAGCCGATCTCCGGCATAAACAATGTGCGTGTGCGGGTCGATGAGTCCCGGAACGACGGCGGCGCCGCGAGCGTCGATCAATTCGGCCGCTTTATGCTGCTTCAAGACTTCCGCCGAGGTCCCGACCGCAGTAAACACGCCGTCCTTAATCGCCACGGCTCCGTCCGCAAATATGTCGACATCGCCCATGTCTTTTACACGCTTGGGGCCGCCTGGCGACGCACATGTTACGAGTTGCCGTGCGTTGTAAACGATTAGGTCAGCTTCCATCAGAGATTCTCGCGACCGATGCCGAGCGCATCAGCGACGCGATTTATGTAGTTGAACCACGAGGCAATCAGAGTTATCTGCAGGATCGCAGTGTCGTCGAAGCCGACTGCCCGCAGCCGCCCGTGATACTCGGGCGTGATCTTGACAGCGTCCTTCGTGAGTTGCACGACATAATCGAGCATCACACGTTCGGCCTCGGTGATCGGCGCGGTCGTGTAATCCTCGCGAAGTGCCTCGATCAACCCCTCTTCTAAAGTGACGCGACGCAGAAACTCTGCGTGAGACTCCACTCAGTAAAAGCAATCATTCGTGTGCGACACCATCGTCGCTATCATTTCGTGTTGCCGTCGTTCGAGCGGTAGCTCCACCGACATCATCGCACTAAACGCCGAGAATGAATGGAAGAGCGCGTCCGGAATCAGCGTATGCGAGTCGACGATGGATTCGTTTATGGTGCTTGCCGATGGAGCAGGTGTCGCGTATTCCTCAGGGTAAGACATCCGCATCTTCATCAGAATTTCCTGAAGCTTCGGGTCTGCGTCTTCAAATTTTATAGTTTTTATCCAGGCCATGTTCTTGTTTGAAAATGAAATGATAAACGGGAATGCCCAGCGACACAACACCGATGCCTATCAGCGTCTGAACCGGATTACGCATTCCAACGAA
The DNA here is from genome assembly GCA_038212935.1 of Pyrinomonadales bacterium. GTDB lineage: Bacteria > Acidobacteriota > Blastocatellia > Pyrinomonadales > Pyrinomonadaceae > OLB17. The sequence goes on from JBBQTV010000013.1 coordinate 29,737, forward strand.
AAGCAGAACAACTGCGGTCAGAACCAGATAAGCGATAGGAGGAAGCGGAAAATAGGGCGTTTTGTAACCATCCGTCGGCAGCCGATGCAGCCGAAACAATCCAGCGATCACCACTCCGATCGCCAGGATCACCACAAAAAAGAAATATCCAAGGATCTCATTGAATCCACCTGTGATTATTAACAACGATGCCAGTGCCATTTGGATCAAAATCGCTAAATAAGGCGTACCGAATCGCGGATGCAGATCGCCGACTTTGCGGAAAAACAATCCGTCGTTCGCCATCGCATAATAGACCCGAGGCGAAACTAGAAGGTATCCGAATAGAGTGCCGATCACCGAAATGCACACGACCGCGGCAAAGATAAGCCCGCCGACCTCGCCAAACAACGCCTGTCCGGCAAGGGCGGCAAAGGCCTCATCGTTTGCGACGCTGGCCGTTGGAACGAGGTAGGCAAAGACCGCGCTTGTTGAGATATAAATGATCGAAAGGCCAAGGATGCCGAGGATCAGGGTCCGCGGCACGTTTCGCTGTGGATCGTTGATCTCGCCCGAAATGCGCGTAACTTCCCACCAGCCTGCGAAAGCAAAGAAAGCTCCAACAAATCCGCCGGCCAATGCGCCGAAAACGTCGGGTGGAGTCGAAAAGAACGGCGTTAAGTTTGCCCAGTCACCGCTGCCGCTGCCGAAACCGAAGAAGACAATAAAAAGCAGCGTGCCGACCTTTAGAAACGTAAGTGTTTTAAGGAAACCGGCACCGACTTTGGTTCCGATGATAGTGATAGATCCGATACTGAGGACAGCCAGTAATGCGACGATGGTTTGAGCCGTGGGGGAAAGCTCAAATATGAAACTCGCATACGAAGCGAAACCGACACCAAAGATCGCCGTCAGCCCCGGATCCAGTACGAGCAAGACCATCCAGCCGTAAACGAACGCTGCCCCCTTGCCATAAGCCTCGCGAAGATAAACGTAGCTTCCCCCGGCTTCAGGGAACCGAGATGCAAGTTCCGCGTAGCAAAGGGCTCCGCAGAGAGTCATCAGCCCGACCAATG
>JBBQTV010000014.1:0-30598 GCA_038212935.1 Pyrinomonadales bacterium
GAAATGCCCGCAAGAGCGGCCAGATTTGGTGCAAGGGCGGCTTCGCTGTGGTCAAAGACAGCGTCTAATTCTTTTTCGACGCTGCCGTGGCCGGACGGAATTCGTTTGATAAGCGGTTCAAAATTCTTAAAATCGTAAAGCTCCGGGTCCAGCAGATGAGAACCCGTCACATTCGTAAGTGCCGTCAGGATCGATTGACGCAGCGAGGGTATCTCTGTCGCCAACTCCGTGATCAAACGCTTTACACGGGCACGCTTCAGGTTCGGCTGCGAACCGCAGAGGTTGCACGGAATGATCGGGAATCCCCGCTCTTCCGAATAAGCCACTATCTCCGATTCCTGAGCGTAGGCCAGAGGTCGGATAATCGTGTTTCGACCGTCGTCGCTGCGAAGGATCGGCGGCATCGCCTTTAGCTGGCCGACGAAAAACAGATTGAGCAGAAAGGTGTTGATAATGTCGTCGCCGTGGTGGCCAAGCGCGATCTTCGTGCAGCCTTCTTCTACGGCGACGTTGTAAAGAATGCCGCGTCTCAACCGGCTGCAGAGCGAGCAATACGTTTGGCCTTCGGGAATGTGCTTGGTGACGATCGAATAAGTATCTTCTTCGACAATTCGATAGTTTACGCCGATCTCGTTCAGGTAATCCGGCAACACATGCTCAGGAAAATCCGGCTGCTTTTGATCCAAATTCACGGCCATAATCTCGAACTTCACCGGTGCTCGTTTCTGCACATCCAGCAGTAGATCGAGCATCGTATAGCTGTCCTTGCCGCCCGAGAGACACACCATTACCTTGTCGCCGTCTTCGATCATGCCGAAGTCGCCGATAGCCCTGCCCATCTTCTTTAGCAGCTTGGTCTTTGTCTTACTCTCTACAAACACAGTTTCTATCTACTCCCGAAACTTCTAATAATGACACGCCTTACAATAATAAACAACTTTTTGCCAATGACTAGACACACCCGAGATGCTCCTCTATTATTGTGTCGTAGGCAAAATCGGCTACGGCCGCTTCCCCGAGCATTGGTCATCGATCTGCGGAACCGTTCCTGGTTTCAGCTGCCGCCTAGTTCAAAAAAAGTTTAAAGGAGTTCCAAGTCTTATGATCAGAATGGGAAGAAGTTCAAGAACGGATAACAACGAGCCATCATATTCACCGGCTCCGTCCGCCCCATCAGCGCCGCAATCATACGGAAGCGAAAGCGTAGCTGTTTCGTCACGTGCCGTTTCCGATAGCGAATCGATGGCTCGCGATATCAAAGAAGGCCGGCTGAGCGGCTTCGTTGGCCATGGTACGGTCCTGTCAGGCGATACCAATTTTCAGGCAATGCTTCGCGTTGATGGCCAACTCGTCGGCACCGTTACATCGGATACCGGAACACTGCTCGTTGGTTCGAATGGGCAGGTCGATGCCAATATCGCCGTCGCCGCAGCGGTCATCAACGGCGTTGTGAATGGCGATATTATCGCAACAGAAAAGGTCCAGCTTGGGCGAACGGCCCGCATCGTAGGCAATATTCAGACCCCTCGGATCGTTATTGAGGACGGGGCCGTGTTCGAAGGAAGCTGCGCGATGATGAAAGCCCGCGAGGCGATCGAAACCCGAACAGCCGAGGCCGAGTCGGCTCGTTATCAGGCATCGCAGAAGGCGATCTCCGCTGGCGATGATGACGTAGATGAGGATGATCTTTTAACAGAAGTCGACGAAGATGAAGATGAGACAGCGGAAGCTGCGGTCCTTTAGAGATCTAAGCGGTTCATAGGCATGATGTAGGCGGGTTTTGATCCCGCCTTTTTTTGGGTAAATAGGAGAATAAGCGAATGCTGACCGATTTTAAGAAGTTCATCGCAAAAGGCAATGTTCTTGATCTGGCGATAGCCGTAATAATGGGCGCCGCTTTCGGTACGGTCGTCAAATCCTTCACTGACGGCATCATAATGCCTTTTGTTGGCCTGGCAACAGGCGGCATGGATTTCAAACAGCAGTTCTGGGATCTGAGCGGAACCGTTCCTGCAAACGCCACGCCCGAACAGATCGATGCGGCCATCAAAGGCGGAGCTCCATTGATCCTCTATGGTCAATTCATCAGCGACGTTCTAACCTTCATCATTGTCGCGATCATTATGTTCTTCCTCGCCCGATATGCCATCGGGCTCTTTCGGGGCTTGGAGGCTACGTCGGGCCCGTCAACCGAGGAAGCCCTTCTTGCCGAGATCAGGGATATATTGAAAGATAAGAATGGGCAGCCGTTAGTTTAGGTAGGCTGACTCGCCGCCGAATCGATACGTTCGGTACGGCGTGATGCAGATGTCGAGTGGAACGTCGCCCGGATGGATGCCTTCGATCTTCTCGATCGGAGGAAAAAGGCTGATGCCGAGCTTAATGCAGTCGGGACGGCAACGCTTCAGAAAGCGGTCGTAAAAGCCTTTGCCGTACCCAACTCGATGGCCGGCGAGATCGAAACAAAGCAGCGGAACTATTACCAGGTCGAACTCTTCCGGTTCGGCCTTTTCATTTCCAATAGGTTCGCGTATTCCCCATGCATTCTCGATCATGGGCGCATCTGCATCGAACTCGATGCTCTCGATCTCTCCGCTTTCTGGATTGATCCTCGGTGCGTAGGTCTCCACCGAGAACCTCTCCCGCCAGACCCGAAAATAAACGTTCGAGGTGTCAAATTCGTTGAATTTGGAAATTCGAATGAAGGTATGGAGCCGTTTCACCTGCCGATGGTCGATCTCATTGAAGTACCGCTCAGCGATCTGGTCGCTTGCCGCCGCAACAGCCGCCGGCGACAACGAACGGCGCTTGTCCAGGTAAAGCCTACGTAACTGGGCCTTCGTAATCAACCGCGCTTTTTGTCCGGGCGCGGCTTCATTGCAGATTTATTTACACGCGGTGAGACGACCGAATCTTTGAACTCGGAACCGCCTTGCTGGTCGCGCTCGGCTTTGTCGTTCAGAAGCTTTGATTCTTCCACTATTTTCTTCGCTGATTTTGCAGCCTTGCTCGGCCGTTTTTTTGGTGTTGGCATATTCCCTATCATACGGCGTCATTCCAAATTTCAATAACTGCCTTCATTGCTTCCATTCCGATTCAAGTATGGAAAGAACTATGGTGTGCCACCAACGCCCGCGAAACCACTTGTTTTCTCTAAATTCGCCCTCGGTCTGAAGTCCCAGCTTCTTAGCTAACGAAATGGCAGGCAAATTTTCTGAAATGGTTTCTGCGTAGATTCGATGCAGTCTCAAGTCTGAGAAACCATATTGTATTAATGCCCGCGATGCCTCAAAAGCATACCCCTTTCCCCAGAATATTGTTCCGAGCTCACAGCCGAACGTCCCCTGTCGGTCCTCCATGGACACCGTTCGGACTCCGCACGAACCGACCAACACTCCGGATCTAAGCTCAATCGCAAGCTGAACTTTGCTCCTCGGCGTTTCTTTGGTCCAGTCAATAAACATGGCCACACGTTTCTTTAGTGTCTCAGGATCCCCCTCTTCTTCCGAGTAGAATCTCTGAAAATCCTGATAGGAGCACACTTCTTGATAGGCTGGCGCATCTGCCTCTCGAAAGTCCCGCAAAATGAGCCTTTCTGTTTCAAGGATCAAACTATTACCTCATTTGAATCGATTGATGCAGCTTGGCTTCGCGCGATCCACCCGCCGCCAACGACTTCTTCGCCTGTCTCGGTGTCGTAGAAAATGGTCGCCTGGCCCGGCGTAATTGCCCTCTGCGGTGCATCGAAGACGACTCGAACGCGTAATTCCGGCAATGCGTGCAGCGTAGCCGGTTCCGGATCGTGTCTATATCGCACTTTAACAAGTGCCCGGACTGGTTCCGTCGGCTCATCAAACGCGACCCAGTTCACGCCTCTTGCTGTAAACTCCAGCGTGTCCAGCTCCTCAGCCTCGCCGACGATGATCTGATTCTTTGCCCGCTCGATCTGAACGACATACAGCGGCTTCTCATGCGCTATTCCCAAACCGCGACGCTGGCCGATAGTGTAGCGATGAATTCCCGTGTGCTCGCCTACCGTCTCACCCGCCGCATTGACAATCTCCCCGGCTAACGGCATCTCGGACGAACGGTCTTCGTGTTTCAAATATCTGTCAATGAATTCCGAATATTTCCCGTCCGGTACAAAGCAGATCTCCTGTGATTCCTGCTTTTCGGCGGTGTAAAGATTCGCCTCTCGGGCAAGTTCGCGGACCTCGCTCTTGAGCATCTCGCCGAGCGGAAAATAAGCACGCGAAAGCTGGTCCTGCGTCAGCTCCCACAAGAAATAGCTCTGGTCTTTCCAGTGATTCTTCCCGCGAAATAGCCGATAACGGTCGGTCGATTCGTCATATTCCACGCGTGCAAAATGTCCCGTCGCCACCTTGTCGCAGCCAAGCGAAACGGCCATCCGGTCGAGCGATGCGAACTTCAACCGTGAATTACACGCGACGCACGGGATCGGCGTCTCGCCGCTCAGATAGCTCTGAACAAACGGCTCGACAACATCTCGCTCGAAATCCTTTTCCAGATTGAGAACGTAAAAAGGAAAGCCAAGTGACTCTGCAACACGGCGAGCGTCGTAAACGTCATCGAGCGAGCAGCAACGCGATGGCAGCGGATCGCCATTTTCGTCCACACTGATCCCCCGACGCTGATTCCACAACTGCATCGTGAAGCCGATTAGCTCGTGCCCCTGCTCCTTTAATAACGCAGCCGCCGCCGAACTATCGACACCGCCGCTCATTGCTACCGCTATCTTCATCTTCAATCTAGACCGCCAAATAAATATTATACCGCACTCGAAAGAATGCGCGGGATTGCGTTCATCAGCTTGCGATTCGTCGAGACTCACTTCACTAAACCGAAAGCGCCCCGTTTCGCCCCACGCTGCAACTTATTACCACACCACAGGTACTTAACGCCATAAGTAGCGACAGTTACTTTTAGGTCGGCTCGATGATTAAAGTGACTGTTTAACCCAGTTTAAACAGTTCTGCAGGTCGGAACGCGGCACTGGCATCATAGTTGCCAATACCTTTCCGATGGCTGGATTTCGCAGCCAAAGTAAAACTTCATATTCTAGGAGAATATTTCAATGACTTTAATTAACACCCTGCGTATTGCAGGTCTCTCAACCCTTTTGTTCGCATTTGCAGGAATCGCCGCAGCTCAGGGACCTGTTTCGAACGACACAACGACGACTTCCAATCTGGAAATGGATGCTAACGTGCAGACCGCTTTGCAGCTCAACATCTCGACCGGTACGGGAGGCGCGACGGTTACTGGCACCAACGCTTCCGGTCTGTTCGCAGTTGACTTCGGCAATGTAAACGGCCTCGGCCTAGGCACACCCACATCGGGTGTATCGGTTGCCATAGACACCACAGGAGCTACCTATACCACGCCGATCAACCTGACACCTGTTTACTCTGGTTTCACGACTGAAACGGCGGATGTCACGGTGGAAGCGGGTGCAAGCACGAACCAAACTATTGCACGCGAAGGCGGCTCAGCAGTCGGTGTCGTCGCGGTCACCACCGCAGTTGCTGCTTTTTCAGATGCGGCCAGCGATTCGGACAATGAACGATTCGTCGGTTTCCGGATCGCTCGCACAGAAGCAGCTGGTGCAAAGGTAGCTACATTGATCTATACGGTCACAATGGGAGTTGACTAAATCGACTAGCTAGTTCGAACGCTATCTCCCATTTAGCGTGAAATAGGGCCAGTCTCTGATCTCCCTACAGAGGCTGGCCTTTCTTATCAAACTTATAGGTACGATCCGTGAGTATTCAAAATGAGACTGGTCCATAGTATTGTCATCAAGGCGCGATTCGTGGTTATCAGCACCTTACTTGTGTTCACGCTCGCTGCTGCGTCGGTTTCATCACAGACGGCGACAACAGATCCGCAAAAAGCGGGACCCGCATCGGTCGCGATCACGCCAGCGTCGATCGATACAAAAGTGAAACCGGGTGCCAGCTATCACCAAATATTCAGTGTCGTCAACAGTACGAACGAACGGCTCATGGTTAGTATGTCAGCGGAAGACGTCTGGATCGACGAACAGAACAAACGCATCGACGGACGCCCGGGAACGCTGCCGCGATCCGCTTCGACTTGGATGCAGTTCACGGCCTCCGAATTTGTTGTCGAACCGTTATCAACCGGAAAGGTTAAGGCGATGATCACCGTACCGATGGATGCAGCAGGCAGCTTTTATACAGTTCCGGTCTTTCATGTCGCACCGCTGTTAAAGCCAGTTATTCAAAATATATTGGCAAATACGACCACGGCCCGAGCCTCGATCGGCCTCAAGTTCAAGGCGATCATGATGTTGACGACCGAAACCGGATCCGAATACAACGTCGAGATAATGGCCGCGAAGATCACGCCGCCAAGCGCGTCATCCGAGCTGGTTCTCACGCTTGACATGCGCAATCGCGGCAACGCCCACGCCAAGGTTCGGGGCGCATTTGCAATTCTCGACGCCGCGGGAAAGCTTGTCGGCCGCGGCACGATCGACGAAAAGAAACTCCTCCCCACTCAACGAAAGGCGATGATGGCCAAATGGTCCGGCGAGCTAGAGCCCGGCGATTACACGGCCGTTGTCACCCTCAGTTATGACCGCGTCGGTGCCGGCCATACCTCGATCGCCCATGAGATGTCGTTCACGGTCAATTGATCTCGCCGTTGATCCATTTCCAACCTTATTTCAACGATTAATCCGACCGGCGGACACATCGGCGAAAAGAATGGCCGCCTTGCCCCGGCATGAAGAAACACTCCAAAACGCGACCGCGTCGTCCCCATGGGATCGCAAGCCGAGCAAGGCTGGCATTGGCGTGCTGTGCTCTTTTGGTTTTTGTTGCCACCTGGCTCATCGCGCCGTTTGCGATCTCGTCGGGCAGTGACGTGATGCAAGACAACGTCTCCGCCCTCCCGACTCCGACCGCCACACCACTTTCTAATCAGCCCGTCCATGCTACCGCAACCCGCATAAGTGTCATCGTGGGAACAGTTCACGAACTTCAGATAGCCGCCGGTGTCGATTCAGTTATTGTCGTCTCGCCCGAGATCGCGACTGGAGCGGTTCAAAACCAGTTTACGGTCGCTATCACGGCGCTCAAGATCGGCGAGACGATACTGCTAGCCAGAAGTGGTGCGCGCCGGCAGACCTACATGATCGAGGTTGTCGGCAAACCGCGAGCCGCTCGCCCCGTGGGATCGGCAGGTTCGGAAGATGTATCGCTTGATTCGCCGGTAGCCACAGGTTCGTCGACGACGACCTACGCCAAAACTTCCGACAGCGGAACTTCCCTGGTGCGGCAAAGCGTAGATCTTCGCCGCAAACTATCGAACGGACGAACGCTGCGCATTTCGGGCGAGATGTACAAGATTTATGGCGGCCCAAAACCCGATTTGGCGATCGCCCGTGTCCAGAACGTTGCGCTCAATCGTATGTCGCTCGGCATCGACACCGCCGAGCAAACGATCGACGTTCTCGACAGTCAGGTAAATATTTCGCCGATGAGCCTAAACGGCTTCGCGATGCGCGGATTTCACCTGGTTAGAACTCCGAAGCAAGACCCCCACCCAAGGTTCCAAAAGAAAGGCATCGAAGTCTACGCCGGATTTGCCCGCCCGTCGTTCACGTTCCTGGATACGAACGGGGGAAAGATCGCGGGGACGATGATCCCCGTAATTACAACGAAAAATCTGCAGGTCCGTGCCGGATTTACAGCTGTGTCCGCCGACCGAAGCTCGCGCGACGGGCAGGGCGGTGTCATCGCCCATGCCGACGGCATTTTCACGCCGACCAAAGAGATCTCGCTAAATGCCGAAACGTCGTTTTCTAATGGCGACCTGTCATGGCGAACCAGGATCGATGTAAAAACTGCCGCATATGGCGGCTCGGCGGAGGTGACTCGGTTTGCCCGCAGCTCACCTTTAACCAGTATCGGGGCACAGTCCGGCGGACGCGCGAGCGAACTGTTTTCGTTTTACTGGCGTCCGTACAGGCGGATCAGCATGTCGGGCGGTTATAACCACACGCGGGTTTCGCGGGTTGTCGATTCACGGTCGGCGGACTTTGACCGCTCACTTGCATTTGCGAACGTTAGTTTAAGCATCAATAGAAATTCGCGGCTCAATTTTCGCTACTCAGACCAGAATATCGAAACGGCTTTTCGCGGCGGCCTGACAACATTCGAGATAAAGACCCGCACCTTTTCGGCCAGTCACAACATACGGTTTAACCAGCGTTTGTCCAACACATTCGAGGCCCGGTTGAACCTCAATAAGGAAGGGGCTTCCAACGAACCGCTCGAAACCGGCTTTAGCTTTCGCGAGCAGCTCCGCCTCTCCTGGAACGGCTCCACCATTACCGGTTTTCTGAATTACACAAACAAAACGCCGTCGCTCACGGGTTTGATCGTCCGCAACCCTCAGCTCCTGCCTCCGCAGATGCAGACCGCATTTGCAAGCGACCCAGCTGTTTTTCTTCGCGCCCATCGCGATCGGCTAGCGTATTTGCTCGGCGGCATAGAACTTCCGTTAACCCGCAGCTTCGACGCAGGTGCTCGATATCAAAAGGCATTCTCCCGGGTTACGGTCTCCGCCGAGACGCGGTATGGTGCCGGCGAGATCTTTGCACAGGATCAAAAGAGCGTTTCCACATCGGCAGCCGTCGGCGTCCGGCTGAACAGCGCCAATTCTATCCGCGTCACCGGATCGAAGTCGTTCGGCTCCAATCCACATATGGGATTGACCGTCTCATTCACACACCAGTTCGGCTCCTCAAGAAAAGGTTTTAGTTTCGGGCGACTCTTCGGCCTCAACCGCGGAAAGGTTCGCGGCCGCGTGTTTAACGACCTGAATGGCAACGGTAAGGCCGACGCGGGCGAACCGGGACTCGCGGCAATGCGAATACAGGTCGACGGTAAACGAGATCTAATTACCGACAAGGACGGACGGTACGAGTTCAAGGCGTATCACGGAAGGCACCGCGTTGTCTTGGTCTCCGATCAATTAGGCGTTCGTCAATTGGCGAGCACGCCGACCGAACAGTCCGTTACCCTTGGCCGACGGAAGATCGAGCTTAACTTCGGCGTACGCGATCACGGGTCGATCAGCGGCCGGGTTGTAAACGACCTTGGCCAATCGCAAAACCCACAAACGGCGCCCGGTCTCGGCGGAGTCATGATCACTCTGCGTGCGGCAGAGGCGGGCACCGGCCGTCCTGTTTTCGAACAAGTGACCGCCGCTGACGGATCATATCACTTCCCAAACCTTCGGCCCGGGAAGTATCTAATCGAGATCGAACCCCGGAGCTTGCCCGCCAATTACGTGATACCGTCCATAACCGCGTCAGAGCTTGTGGTCGCACCGCTTGGCCGTACATACCACGACTTTTCCTTCGCCGCCCAGCGTGCCGTCACCGGCATCATCTTTATCGATAACGACGGCGACAACCTTTACACCCACGGCAAAGACGCCCCCGTGGAAGGTGCGATAGTTTTCTTCCATGGAAAGGAAGCCGCCACCGACGTTAGCGGCGGGTATATCCTCAGAGGCCTCCCCGCAGGTCGCATAGAAGTTTACGTATCAGGGCCGGACCGGTGTATGGGTACCCCATTCGTCATCGAGCTCGGCGCCGAACCCGTCACCAAACGTTCGATAAATATCCCCTTGAAACTAAATACGAAGTAGAAATGCGGCGGCCCGCCAGCCTGTCGGGCTGATTTAACATAACCGTAAGGTGCGCTAGCGATACTTGTTTTGTAAGTACATTTCATCAGCTGTAGCCCAAGGAGACCTCGAAACGTGAATGAAGATATTGGTGTGAACCCGTCAGAAAATGAGTTGTTTGACGACATCGCCGCGGAGGTTCTTTCGCGGCGAAAGTTCGTCGGCCTCTCTATCGCCGCGAGTGCAGCCGTGCTCGTTCCCGGTGCCGGCTCGCTGGTGAATGCGATCCCCGTTATCGGTGAGGCGACCGACAGATTTGGCTCGCTTTTGGGCTTCAAAGCGATCCCGACCTCGGAGCTTGACACTGTTGTCGTCCCTGACGGTTACACCGCAAAGATCTTGATCTCTTGGGGCGACCCTATTTCCGACGGACCTGCGTTTAAGAGCGATGCGAGCAATTCCGCGGCCGATCAGCTGCAGCAATGGGGAATGCACAATGACGGCCTGGTCTATTTCCCGATCGATGGCTCCCGCCACGGGCTGATCGTCCAGAACCACGAATACACCGACGATGTGCTTCTATTTCCGGATGGCATGGCGAACTGGAATGCCGAGAAGACCGCCAAATCGCAGAACGCACACGGAGTTTCTGTAATAGAAATAAAGCAAAATGCGGACGGTAAAGGTTGGACCGTCGTTCGCCCGTCGCGTTTCGCTCGCCGGATCACGGCACAAACGCCGATGAAGATCGCCGGCCCGGCCGCAGGACACGATTCGCTTAAGACATCCGCCGACTCGACCGGAACGAGAGTTCTCGGCACCATAAATAACTGTGCGATGGGCGTGACGCCATGGGGAACCTACCTCGCCTGCGAAGAAAATTTTAACGGCTACTTCCGCAAGACCGGCGACCGGACCGACTCAGAAGTGCGATACGGTATCACGCCGACAGCCGGATACTTGTGGCACACGACGGACAAACGCTTCGACGCCAACGCGGAACCCAATGAAGCAAACCGCTTCGGCTGGATCGTCGAGATCGACCCGTTCGCACCGAAGTCGATCCCTGTCAAACACACATCCTTAGGTCGGTTCAAACACGAAGGTGCCAAGGTCCAAGAAGCTCGCGATGGACGCGTGGTCGTCTTTTCCGGCGATGACGAACGATTCGAATATATTTACCGATATGTTTCGAGGCTGCCGTGGAGACAGGCGAGGCAACGCGGTATCGACCCGCTCGACGATGGAACACTTTATGTCGCCAAGTTTACTGCTGACGGCAAAGGCGAGTGGCTTGAGCTGTCGCCATCGAGCCCGTCGCTGAAGGAATGGACGCTTGCCGACATCCTTGTGAACACCCGCAAGGCTGCTGACCTCGCTGGTGCGACAAAAATGGACCGCCCTGAGTGGATCGACACTTTCCCCGATTCGCTGACCGGCATCGTCACGCTGACGAACAATTCACGCCGCGGCGTCGACTCGGATCCGGGCACGGACGCCGCTAATCCCAGAAGCCCAAACACCTACGGCCACATCGTTCGCTGGTTTCATCGCAAGGATTGGACCGAAGATACTTTCGAATGGGATTTCTTTGCGCTCTGCGGCGATCCGCAAAACTCTGCTCACGGCGCGACGATTAACGGCGATAAATACGGCTCGCCCGACGGAATCTATGTTGCGCCGAGCGGTCGATTGTGGATCCAGACAGACGTTTCTGCAAGCGCCATCAATCCTGAGAAGCGTGGAGGTGCCTACCAGGGATTTGGCAACAATCAGATGCTATGTGCAGATCCGGTCACACGCGAAACACGCCGATTCCTCACCGGTCCAAACGTCTGCGAGGTCACCGGTGTCATGGTTACGCCCGATGAGAAAACGATGTTCGTCGGCATCCAGCATCCCGGCGAAGCACCCGTGAGCCGCAATGACGCCGCGGCCCCGAAACGCTACAGCTCGTGGCCCGATGGCGACGCTGGCGGACGGCCGCGTTCAGCTTTGATAGTAATTACAAAAGACGATGGCGGGCAGATAGGGAGTTAAACGGTTTGCGGTTTAAGATCAGCGGTTTGAGCTTCTCGCGGATAGCTTTCGCGATGGCCGCTGAGCCTTCCTGTGTTGGGTGGCCGATGCTGGCGAGTTCGCAAAATTTTGTTCGGTAGGTGAGGCCCGTTTGGCGGCGTAGATCAGCGAGCTCCGGCTGGCATTCCTTGGCCCGAATCCGGCCCAGCGGGTCAGCTGGCTTGCCGCGGCGGCCGACCTTGTAGAGCAGCGTTTCTTTCGCTCCGTATCCGTTGGCGTCTGTGAAAGGCGGCTCGATCAAAATGGCCCGCTCAATCCCTGCTACATCGTTCACTGCCTTCACCGCCCGGCCAAGTTCCCATGTGGAATCTTCGAGCCAGATCTGCGACCGCTCTATCATCTTTCCCCGATATCGCCGCCAAAATACCCGCTTTACCGGATTGTTCACGAGCGGCTTTGTCCAACCGGGCCAATTGTACAGCTCCAGCACGTCGTTGACGATAGCCTTCATCGGCGTGTAACGCGTGATGATCGGGTAATATCCGATGACCGCGATCGCGGCATTAGGAAACGCGTCGGCTGTGTTTGCGAGCAGAGACGACATGTGTTCGTAACAATACAGTTTGATGTCCGCCCGTAGCTCATCGTTACTTTTGAATGGATTTACTATCTTCGCAACGCCGACCTCCGGAATTCCGCCCGAGAGCATCACCAAGTCCACATTTTCGGGTACGAGATAATCGTCTTGTGCAGCATCGAGCTGCGCTTTGATGGATGGAAATGAAACGTTTATCTCGGGGTGAATCGCCGTGAGAGCATCGCGATTCGCTTTGGCCAGCGCAGCGGTCTCCTCTTCGTTCAGCATGATCGTCGAACCGGAATGTGCTTTTACGTTCAGGTTAACCGTCCGCGTACCCGCAAAGAGTTCATCGGCCAGCCAACGTTTTGTCAGAGAATAGAACTTCTGCTCTTCCTTAAGTCCCTGTCCCCAGATCAGCGAATCACCTAACACGAGAAACTCAAAGGTCGTTCGATTACCGCCGCCAAATAACGACAGTGGCAACGCCGCCATGCCGCCAAGTGCACCGAGGCCCATCAAGAAGCTTCGCCTGGAGATAGATCTGTTCACTAGATATTGCCGATTTGATGTTAACCTATCCGGTTTGGCTGCCGAAATACAACAAAATTTTTTGTCCCTTGTTCGTATCGTCCCGCGTCTATTCATTTTAACCAGGCTGCTTAAATTTTTCTGAACATTTGACCAAAATGTTCCGTAAAGGTTTAATCGCCGAATTAATTGTGGTAGGTTCATAAGATCATGCGTCTCGCTCTTGCCTTCAAAACTCGCTGACCCCTGCTTCGCTTCGCCGCTCTCGGCGGCATTTGGGTGAAGTCCTTCGGCACATCTCGTGTCTCTTTCTTCTATATTTTAAAGGTTTTGTATGTCTTTCAACAGTGAGAGTCCGTCCGTTGTGACGGTCGAAAATAATTCAGTTCGTTCTGTTTTGCGCGAAGCAATCAAGGGCACTGACCGTGATTTTACGCAGGGTTCCATCCTCGCCGGATTGATCATCCTGGCCATCCCGATGACGTTCGAGATGGGAATGGAAGCGGTCTTTGCGATCGTCGATACGTTCTTTGTGGCCAAGCTCGGCGCCGAGGCGGTCGCAGTCGTTGGCTTTACCGAGTCGATCCTTGCGCTCGTTTATGCGGTCGCGGTCGGCCTTAGCATCGGCGCGACGGCGACGGTCGCCCGTCGCATCGGCGAAAAAGATTCGGAAGGTGCAGCGCGTGCCGCCGCGCATATGATCTATCTCGGCGTATTTGTGTCGATCGTGATGGCGATCCCGGGCGTGGTCTTTGCAGCCGAGATACTTACTCTGCTCGGAGCCGAGCCGGCGGTCGTTGAGCTAGGCGCGCCGTTTATGCAGATAATGATGGGCACCAACGCCGTCATCGTGTTCCTGTTTCTGCTGAATGCAATTTTCCGCGGGGCGGGCGATGCGGCGATAGCGATGCGCGTGCTGATCATCGCGAACGGGCTGAATATCATCCTCGATCCGCTGTTCATCTTCGGCATCGCCTTTTTTCCGGAGATGGGCGTGACCGGAGCGGCGGTCGCGACTGTAATCGGTCGGGGCATCGGCGTGGCTTACGCGGCGTGGGCGCTTTTCTTCCGCGACAACGGCGGCCGGATCGAGATCCGCCCGGCGCACTGGAAGTTTGACCCGAAGCTGCTCTGGAGCCTCATCAGATTATCGTCGGTCGCGGTCCTTCAGTTTCTGATATCGACCGCAAGCTGGAGCGGCCTGGTCGTCATCATCGCCGGATTCGGCAGCATGGCGATCGCCGGTTATCAGATCGGACTTCGGGTGATTGTGTTCATCATCCTGCTCGCGGTCGGCATTGCAAATGCGGCCGCGACTCTGGTCGGGCAGAACCTCGGCGCCGGAAAGCCCGAACGTGCCGAACGCACGGTCTGGATCGCCGGCGGCATAAACGCAGCTCTGCTCGGCGTCATCGGTTTCGGGTTCGTGCTGTTCGCCGAATCGGTCATCAGCATATTTTCGACCGAGCCCGATGTCTTGCGTTACGGAACGGATTGCCTGCGGATCGTCGGATACGGGTACGCGTTCTACGGCCTGGGGATGGTGATGGAGAGTTCGTTCAACGGGGCTGGCGACACCGTAACGCCGACCTATCTGAACTTTTTCATCTTCTGGATGTTCGAGATACCGCTGGCGTACGTCCTCGCATACCATTTCGAGATGGGCCCGCAAGGCGTTTTCTGGGCGATATCGATCGCATTCTCGCTGCTTGCCGTGACTTCGGCCCTGCTTTTCAAACGCGGAAAGTGGAAGCTTAAAGTCGTTTAAATGGCCGGGGTTGATCGTGCCAGATGCATACGGGGAGCTAAACGCTTATCCGTATGCATCTGTGTTAATCTGTCGCTATTGGTCTCCGGATGAATTTCCCCGATCCGCTCGAACATGATTTCCCCGAATGGTTGCTCCACGGCGATCATTTTTACTATGCCGCGGATGTAGTTTCGTTCGGCGACGAGTTAACGACCGAGAATCTGCGTGAAGCATATCAGCTCGGTATTTTTCCGTGGTATATGCGCGGCATTCCGCTCCCGTGGTATTGCCCGGAGCGGCGGGCGATCCTGGAATTCGCCGAGCTCCACGTTCCCCGAAGCCTAGAACGCGCACGCCGCAAAAGCAATAACACGTTCACTATCGACACTGCCTTTCGCCGCGTTATCGAACAGTGCTCGCGAGCCTATCGCCCCGGTCAGCGCGGAACGTGGATCGTGCCCGAATTCATAAGTGAATTCACTAAGCTCCACGAAGAAGGAATGGCTCACAGCTTCGAGGCATGGAACTCGGATGGTGACCTGGTCGGCGGCGTATATGGCGTCGATGCCGGCGGCGTTTTCTGCGGCGAATCGATGTTCTTTACCGAACCGAACGCGTCGAAGCTGTGTCTGCTTTTTATGTTCGACCACCTGCGATCGCGCGGTTCGACGTGGTTCGATACCCAGGTCGTCACACCTCACATGACCACACTCGGTGCAAAAGAGATTGACCGACGCGAGTTTTTGATTAAACTCAAAACTACTCAGGCACTTGGCCTTAAGCTTTTCTAGATATGCCGCATCGCGAAAGAAAGAACATCCGCCCCGGCCTAAAGGTCGCCATCGTCCTCAAACAAGATCAAAGAACCGGCAAACTTACCGAAGGCACCGTTGCAGACCTACTGACCAAATCCCCAAACCATCCACACGGAATAAAGGTGAGACTAGAAGACGGCCAGGTAGGCAGAGTGCAGCAGATCAAGGAAAAAGATCGAAATGACTAATTTCCTAATTTACGGAGCAAACGGATACACGGGCGAGTTGATAACGCGGTATGCGGTCGAGCGCGGAATGCGGCCGGTCATTGCGGGGCGGAATGAGGCGGCGATCAAAGCACTTGCTGAGAAACATTCCCTTGAATCTCGCGTTTTCGCGTTGGACGAGAAGGCTAAGCTCGACGCTGCGCTCAACGAGGTGGATGTCGTACTGCATTGCGCCGGGCCGTTTTCGCTAACCTCTCGGCAGATGGGCGAGGCGTGCCTGCGAACGGGCACGCATTACACCGATATTACCGGCGAGATAGCGGTCTTCGAGGCGTGCGCCGCGGGCGATCAAAAAGCAAAAGACGCTGGAATAATGGTGATGCCCGGCGTCGGTTTCGACGTCGTGCCCAGCGATTGCCTCGCACGGTATCTGAAAGATCGCCTACCGACAGCGACCGACCTGAAGCTCGCCTTTTACGGAATGGGTCGAATGTCGCACGGTACACAGAAGACGATGACGATGAATATCGACAAAGGCGGAGCCGTTCGCCGCGATGGCGAGATCTTACCCGTGCCCGCTGCCTGGCGAACGCGTGGGATCGATTTCGGCGAAGTGACTAAGACCGGCGTCACCATTCCGTGGGGCGATGTCGCCACCGCATTTCATTCGACCGGCATCCCAAATATCGAGGTCTTCACCGTCGTTCCCAAAAGCGCGCTCAAGGCAATGAAGATGAGCCGCTACCTCGGTTGGCTTATGGCGACGGGCCCAGTCCAGCGATACCTTCTGGGTAAGATACCGCCCGGCGGCCCCACCGATGCCGAACGCGAAAAAGGCAAAACGCTCCTCTGGGGCGAAGCCACCGACGACGCCGGCAACCACGTCGAAGCAAGACTCCAATGTCCCGAAGGCTACACGACGACCGCCCTCGCCGCGCTCAACATCATCGAAAAGATCCTCGCCGGCAACCTAAAACCCGGCTTCCAAACCCCCTCAATGGCCTACGGCCCCGACCTCATTCTAGAGATCGACGGCGTCACCCGCAGTCTCGTGACATGAATCTCGGCTGTCGCTGAAACTGCCGGGCACCGACGTAACCATCGCCGCAGGTGGAGCACCTCAGAACAGCAGTACTAGCTCCTTTCTTCCGTGATCATTTCTTCCCAGAGCTTGAGAGTCAGATCCTCACGTTCCGGATTCCCGAGGTAAACGCGAAGTTCGTCATGATACCTTGCTTTTAAAACCTCAAGATCAAAGGGTACGACGTGGGCAAGGTGCTTCACATCATCGCGGTCCCGTTCGATATTGCGCTCGATCTTTGTGAGTGCGATGTCGTACGGATCGAGCACGAATAAGCGTAGACGCCTAAACGCATTCGGATAGATCTCCTTGATTCGTTCCTCGTAGTTTTCGGGTACCGGTGCAACACCAACAGGATCCAGGTAAATCCTAAGTCTTCGATGAAGGGCGCCGCCTTGTCCAGCAAAATCTAGAAGTTCAGTATCGATCCGTTTTATAGTCAGCGCGTCAATGTCCGATGTCGTTCGCGGAGCTTCATAGACAATTGTGACGACGAATCCGCCGAGCAAATGCAGATGCGTTTCTTCCGCAATGAAGTCATCGATGGCGGTGAGAAATGAATGCCACGGCTCAGGCGGTTTGTCGCTATTCATAATTTAAATGCTCCGCTGACGTATCGGTTAACAGATTCCACTTCCTTGCAGTTTCTGATCGGTGGTCGGCAAGCCATTCTCTTTCGGCGGCTGTCATTGATTCGTTGCAAAGAGTGTTCTGACGCACGAGCAGAGACCTCTCGAGTTCCATCGCGCGTCTTTGTAAAATTTCGGCCGTCTTGCTTTCACCGTTCGCTTCTGCGACATCTCGCGCAACGCTGACCACAAACCCGAGGCGGTTCTGAAGATCGTAGACCTTCGCCGCCTTTACCATCTCTGCCCAGTCTAGGTTCGGATATTTATAGATGACCCACGGCAATGCCTCAACTAACCGGGCATCTCGCTTATCAGCATTCAATGCTGAAAGGACAAGCTCCGCCGGATTCTTTCGTGCGGATGGCCGAAGGTGGGAAAATCCAGGATAGCCCAGAGCCGCGAGGTCGGATGCAAGCTGCTCATCCGAGACATTCCGAAGTTTCGAAAATGTATACCGTGTCGGAACCTTCTCAGGCGAGAGCCCAAACACGCTTACGACTCTCCTTTGGAGCTTTTCATTAAGACTGCGTTCTCCGTTTTCTAGTAGTGAGAGATACGTCTGCGAAACGCCAAGCAAAAGCGCTGCACGCTCCTGCGTCCACTTTCGAACTTTTCGGTATCTTCTCAACTGCCGTCCCGTCATAACCCTCTCTATCAAGTTTAAATAATTGAGACGAGTATTACAAGAGTGTAATATTTTGATATTAAGCCACTGGACGAGATCGATGATCAATGCTTCTGCCGTAGGTCTATTTCTTCTTTCGCTTGCGGCGGGAGACGGTGATGGTTTTGGTTAGGGATAGGTAGAGGGTGCTGCCGACGAGGTCGGGGGCGATGAATTTTAGGGTCGAGTCGATCTCGATCTTAAAGTGCCGGCCAAAGGGAGCTGCGCTTATTCGCCAACCGGATCCTTCTGGCATCACCGGGAACGCCTCAGGCTGGCGAATGCTTGAAGCTTCGATGGCGATGATGTCGCGGGTGCGACTGTAGCTCAATCGAACCGCCGACGGTTTGCCCATTGCGGCATACATGTTCCGGTTCAGCCGAATGATCCTCTGCGGGCTGATGGTCACATGCATCCGCTGGGCGATAGCCTCATTGGGCCCGCCGAGAAACATTTCAAAATCTCTTCGCATGTTCATAAGACAACCTCCAGGCCACACGGCCGGACGCCAACCGTGTGACGTTGTATTATAGATAGCACATTGATGCATCTATGGTCAAGACGTTTTTGAAAACCACGCTTGGAAATTTGTGCTTCTTAATTGCGTCTTATCAAATTTACCGATTTTGCCCGTTTTGCCTCAAAACCGGTTATCAGAAAATAAAAAACGCGTCGCTGGAGGCCAAAAACGCGTCGCTGGCAGATAAAAACGGGTATCTGGAGGGCCAAAATGACCGTTTCCAGATACCCGTTGTGATGTTGTTGTGGATGACCCGAGTCGGGCCTATTCGATTACTTCGAAATCGACTAACTGGGTTGCTGATCGGGTCTTGCCGTTCGGTAGGCGTTCACTGACGATTATCTGGAGGGTATGATCGCCGGGCTCCATATTCGCCGGCAGCCGGAAGTAGCCGAAATCATTTACGAGCTGAGCTAAATTCGTAGTGATCTTAACAACGTCATCAGTCTCAGGGGTCGGCGTAGGAGATTGGGCTGATATCGAAGCCGCGACCGCCAATAATATCGAGAGCGCAGATATCAATGAGGCTCTAGTCATCATACATCTAGATTTTTTACGTCGAGAGCGTTGTCTTCTATGAATTTGCGTCGGGGCTCGACCTGGTCGCCCATTAGAACTGTGAAGATCGCGTCCGTTTCCACCACGTCTTCGATGCGGACCTGAAGAAGCGTCCGTTTTTCCGGGTCCATGGTCGTTTCCCAGAGCTGCTCCGGGTTCATCTCACCGAGGCCCTTGTAGCGCTGGATCGTTAGATCTTTTTTTGCCATGGCCGTGACGCGTTCGAGTAGCTCTGAGCGGGTCTCGATATTTTCACTCTCACCGTTTTCACCCAGCAAAAATGGACCCGGAAAGTCTGCCTCAAGCGAACGCATGAGCTCAATAGCTTTCTGAAATTCGACGTAGCTGGCCATGTTCCAATCAAAAATGAACTTGCCGCCATTAGGATACGAAACCTCGATCTCCGACAGGCCGTGCTCAAGATCGGGTATCAGCGCGGTCTCGAAACCGGCTGCCGCTATGTAAGCCTCGACCTCGCCGATCAGCTCTTCCTGAGCAAATATTTTTTTGAGCTTCACCCCGTGTTTGATCAGGACTCCGTCGTCCTTTCGTGCAAAAGCCTCAAGTATAGCGGTCAAGAGCTTTTCGTCATTCCCGATACGGCGAACGAAGCGCGCGAAATAGTTCTGAAATTCGTCGGTCTTTTCAAGAAGTTTCGAAAGCTCACGTCCTTCGATCGTCCTTCCGTTCATGCCGACCTGAAGATCATTTGTACCCATTCGCACAAGGTAGCGAAACATCGACTTTTCGTCTTTGATATATTCTTCTTTCTTGCCCCGTTTCACCTTGAAAAGCGGCGGCTGGGCAATGTAAACAAAGCCGTTCTCCACCAGATCGGGCATCTGCCGATAGAAAAAGGTCAGCAGCAACGTACGGATGTGACTGCCGTCAACGTCAGCGTCCGTCATCAGGCAGATCTTATGATACCGAAGCTTATTGACGTCAAAATCTTCTTTGCCGATGCCCGTGCCAAGAGCCGTGATCAGGGCCTTAATTTCGCCATGGCCCAGCATCTTGTCAAAACGTGCTTTTTCGACATTCAGGATCTTACCCTTTAGCGGCAAAACGGCCTGATTCTTTCGGTCGCGTCCCTGCTTTGCCGAACCTCCTGCCGAGTCACCCTCAACGATGTAGATCTCCGAAAGAGCGGGGTCTTTCTCTTGGCAATCCGCGAGCTTGCCGGGCAGCGTTGAGGTCCCGAGGGCACTCTTGCGGACGATCTCGCGGGCCTTACGGGCGGCTTCGCGCGCGCGCGCGGCATCTACTGCCTTTCCGACGATCTTTTTGGCTACGACCGGATTCTGCTCGAAAAATTCGCCGAGCTTCTCATTTAGAAAGGATTCGACCGGGCCTTTGACCGGTGAATTGAGCTTACCTTTGGTCTGTCCCTCAAACTGCGGCTGCGGTATCTTGACGCTGATCACTGCCACAAGGCCTTCGCGAACGTCGTCGCCGGTAAGCGATACTTTTGCATTCTTGGTCAGGCCCGAGCTTTCGGCGTAGTTGTTGATCGTTCGTGTGATCGCACCTCGAAAACCGGAGAGATGAGTTCCGCCATCCACGGTATTGATGTTGTTCGCAAACGAGAAGATCTTTTCGTCATAGCTGTCGTTGTACTGCATCGACACCTCGATGGAAAGCTCGTCAGAAACCATTTCGAAGTAAAGCGGTTCTTCGTGGAGGATCGACTTATTTTTGTTTAAATGCTTAACAAATTCCGCTATACCTCCTTTGTAAAAAAATTCGTGAGCCTTCTCAGGCTCTTCGCGTTCATCCTTAATGAAAATGCGAATTCCTTTGTTTAGAAACGCTTTTTCTCGCAGACGCTCGGACAACTTGTCAAAACTATAGACTGACGTTTCAAAGATATCGGCGTCGGGCTTAAAGGTGATCTTGGTCCCGCGCTTTGAAGTCGTGCCTGTCTCCGCAAGCGGTGCGACCGGGATACCGACCTGAAACTCCATTTCATGGGTCTTGCCATCACGCCAGATCTCAAGCTTTAGCCATTCGGACAGAAAATTAACACACGACACACCTACACCGTGTAGACCGCCCGAGACCTTATAAGAATTCGTATCAAATTTTCCGCCTGCGTGAAGAATGGTCATCACGACCTCAGCTGCCGAACGCCCTTCCTGTTTATGCATATCGGTCGGGATTCCGCGGCCATTGTCGATGACCGTTATGGAATTGTCCATGTGGATCGCAACTTCGATGGTGTCGCAATATCCCGCAAGGGCTTCGTCTACCGAATTGTCAACAACCTCATAAACCAGATGATGGAGGCCAATGTCGCCGGTCGAACCGATATACATAGCCGGCCGTTTGCGAACGGCGTCGCGGCCTTCGAGCACTGTAATTTGATCAGCCCCGTATTCTGTTTTTGCTTTTGCCAATGTGTTAAAAACCTCTTCTGTCACGGCGAGAATTTAGCCGTTCTTATTTTATTTAAATATGGATTTCGTAGAGAATTTAGTGTTAGAAAGTCAAGGAAGTTCCTGTACGAACCAACGTTGAATTATAGCACTTTTTGGCTTTAAGAAATAGCGGAGAAATGCTGATCTAAGCCGACGCGGCGGGTGCTTGAGCAGAACCGTTTTCGATGCGAAACACGTTAGCGGTTCGACCAAAATCCTCGACAAAGCTCTTTTTCGATGTCGTGACGAAAGTTTGCGTTTTTCCGTCAAGAAACTCGAGCAATTGGCCGATGCGGCGATAGTCCAGTTCGGCGTCGATATCATCTAACAAAAACAATGGATATTCGCCGTGCGTCATGTGAAACACGGTTATATTGGCGAGCTGGAGCTGAAGGAGTACGCTTCGCTGCTGGCCGGCGGACCCGTATTTCCTAATGTCATGCCCGTCAAACTGGATCTCCATATCGTCGCGTTGGGGTCCAATCAGTGAATAACCGGCTGAGAGTTCGGCCTGAACGCGCAGGCGCAACCGCTCGGCCAACAACGCTTCGTATTCTTCTAGGTCGCCCTTTCCCTCCAGCGAGGAAACGTATTTAATTGAGATCTCCTCGCGTCCAAAGAGCTTTGATTCGAGGGCTTCGTTGATGCGCTGCACAAATCGTATGCGGCCTTTGTGGATCCGGGCGGCAAGCCCTACCAGTTGTTCGTTCCACGGGGTCAGGAGTTCAGCTGCTTTCTCAACGGAAAGTTGACGCTCCTTTGCAGTTTGCAGCAGTTTATTTTTTTGTCTAATCACCTTTCCGAAATCCGTGTAAGTATGAACGAACGGAGGATGAAGCGACACTATACCACTGTCGAGAAAGCGGCGACGGTGGTCCGGCATAGCGCGAACGATAGACAGCTCATCTGCATTGAATAAGACCGCATATAGTTCGCCGAGGTAACTTTGGACCGATTCCCGCTTGCCATTGACGGCAAAAGATTTTATATTTCCTTCTATCGTGGCCGTCAGGTCACGTACGATTCCCTTGGATTGGTGAACTCGTCCCCCGATGGTCGCCATCTCTTTCCCAAATCGGATCGACTCCTGCAGTCTTGCAGTTTTAAAACTTCTGGTCGTTGCCAAGACATGGACAGCCTCGAGCCAATTGGTCTTTCCTTGGCCGTTTTCCCCAGAAAGTATATTTAGCCCTCTGCCCCAATGTATTTCCCCTTTGATATTTCGGAAGTTTTCGGTCTTTATAGCGTCCAGACGCATACCGGAATAGTAGCACGTTAGCCGAGGGTCCCTAACCTTCTGATTTTCGGTAACCCTTTTTTCTGGAATCGTCGTGAATTCGTCATTTATTATCAATAGGGTGTTAAACACTCTTCAACGAACTTTAACGATTCAACTCTCAACAATGCGGAAAATACTTACGATTGCAATTCTCATGTTCGCCGGACTGTCGGCTGTCGCACAGCAGCAGCTTCGCGTAGGCAACGACGCCCCGGCATTTGCTGCGGAAGCGCTTGACGGCCGATTGCTCAGCCTTCCGGAAATGGAAGGCAAGGTCGTTGTCATGACATTTTGGTCTACCAAGTGTGCGATCTGCCATAGTGAGATTCCGAAATTAAATCAGGTTGCCAAAAGGTACGCAGGCCAGGACGTGGTCTTTCTTGCGTTGACAATGGAAAATAGCAGCCGCATCCAGCCATATCTTCAGAAGAATCCTTTTAACTTTACGATAGTTCCGAACAGCTTCGGCGTTGTTCTAAAATTCGCAGATATGGACAGCGGCGGAAGGATGAACATCGGTTTTCCCGCACATTTTTTGATCGGGCGCGACGGCAAGATCGCTCACCGGACACATGGTTTCGATAAAGCATCGAATATAGACGCGCAGATTGCGCGTCTGCTTAACGAATAGGTTTCCACCTTGCGTTTTTCTCTTTACTCCTTGAACCCGACTGTAGGGGTACAGTCGGGCTTTTTTGCATCGTAAAACCGGTTGTTTCCTGAAGCATTTTAGGATATATTTCTTGTTTGCTGTCGACCTGCGATGTTCGTTTAGATTGCGGGCCCGACTTAAACGGAGAGGTAGCCTAATTGGTAAGGCAGTAGTCTTGAAAACTACCGCGAGTGATCGCTTGCAGGTTCGAGTCCTGTCCTCTCCGCCACACTTAATCTCTTCACAGCTTCGCTGATCCCCTAATAAATTGTTAATCCGGTTGCGAAAGCGTACTTTTTGCTTTTTACGATCGATTTGTTGTAGCCTGAATATGAATGACGATTCATTCATACCTCACAGGCTTTACTAATGGCGATCACTCATTCCGAAAAACCTAAGCCATCGACTAAGAGCGAACCGGGCGCCAAGCTGTCCAAGACTCCCGTCTCAGATAAGCGAAAGGCAATTTTGCTTGCTGGGATAAAGGTTTTTGCTCAGAAGGGGTTTTTTAATTCAAAGGTTGCTGATATAGCAGGCGAGGCGGGGATCGCCGACGGAACGGTTTACCTTTATTTCAAAAGCAAAGAGGAAATTCTTCACTCGATCTTCGATCGGGCTATGGACGAGTTCATTGCCGAGGGCAAATCCGAACTGAAGCCGCTGACAAGTGCCGAAGATAAGCTTCGCAGGATCGCCGAACTTCACTTGGCCCGACTAAGCGCCGACCGAGATCTGGCAATCGTCTTTCAGGTCGAACTTCGAGGTTCGACCAAATTTATGCGCGAATTTTCCGCGGCAGGATTCTCCGACTATCTCGATATTATTAAAAGAACCATCGAAGAGGGGCAGGCGCAGAATTCATTTCGAACTGACATCAAGCCCATAGTAGCGGCCAAGATATTTTACGGTTCGCTTGATGAAATGGTCACAAACTGGATCCTTTCGAAAAAATCATATCCGCTGGCACCGATGGCGGATGAGGTAATGAAAGTTTTTGTGGGAGGTATACGCAGGCAATGAGCATGAGCACTCTGAGCTACGCAGCATCAGCCTCCCCCCGGGCGAAGATCGGACGTGGCGAACCGCTTTCTCCGGACGAGCCGACAACGTTACCCGAACTTTTTATAAAGGCTGCGGCGAAACACGGTCGGGTCGATGCGCTTAACCATAAGATCGAGGGCAAATGGACGTCGATATCATCTGACGAACTGACGCATCAAGCCGGCTCGGTCGCGCTGGGGTTGTATTCGCTGGGACTTCGCAAAGGCGACCGTGTTGCCATACTTGCCGCCAATTCGCCGTGTTGGACGATCGCCGATGCGGGCTGTCAGTTTGCCGGCATCATTGACGTACCGATCTATACGACACTGACCCCCAGCTCTGTCAAATACATCCTGAAAGATTCGGGCTCAAAGGTTTTGTTTATCGGAAGCCGCGATCTTTTCGAGCCGATAGCAGAGATCGTAGCCGAAAGTAAGGAAGTTACGACCGTTATCTTCTTTGAAGGCAGTAGTGCGGATGGCAATCTCTCGTTCGATGAGTTGATCAGCGCCGGTCAAAAATTGCGAGAAAAAGAATCTGACCTCATCATCGAACTCGCGGCCGCGGTCGATCCGAATGACGTCGCAACACTCATCTACACGAGCGGCACGACCGGCGAACCCAAAGGCGTAATGCTCAGCCACAATAACATTATCTCGAACGTCATTGATACATGCGAAAAGTTCTCTTTTTCGCCAAAAGATTCATGCCTTTCGGTACTTCCGCTCTCACACATATTCGAACGAGCCGCGATGTACCTCTACATATTCAACGGCATATCGGTGAATTATGCCGAATCGATCGAGAAGATACCTGAAAATCTAAGCGAGGTGCGGCCGACGATACTAATCGGCGTTCCGCGGATCTTTGAAAAAGTCTATGCGAAAGCAAAGTTAAAAGCCGCGCAGAGCGGCGGACTAAAGGAGAAGATATTTGAATGGGCAATCAATACGGCGCAAGCCTACGCTCTTCGACTCGAACAAAGCGAAAAGGTGCCTGTATGGCTATCGATTAAACATTCTGTCGCTGACCGCCTCGTTTATTCTAAAATGCAAAAGTTCTTCGGCGGCAATCTTAACGCCTGCATCACGGGCGGGGCCGCACTTTCTAACGACATCTATCTGATCTTTACCGGCGCCGGAATTCCCATAATGCAAGGTTACGGCCTTACGGAGACATCGCCTGTCGTTACGTCCAGCAACCCGGTCGATCTGCGGCTGGGCACGGTTGGTCGGCCGATCCGCAACACAAAGATCCGCATTGCCGAAGATGGCGAGATCGAAGTGACCTCTCCCGGTGTTATGCTTGGGTACTACAACAAAGAAAAAGCCACGAGCGAGGCGTTTACAGAAGACGGCTGGTTTCGTACCGGCGATATTGGCGAGATAGATGACGACGGTTTTCTTTCGATCACAGACCGCAAAAAGGAACTCTTCAAAACCTCGGGCGGTAAGTATATCGCCCCAACCCCGATCGAGCAGAAGATTAAAACATCGCGATTTGTAAATCAGGTAGTGCTTGTAGGCAATGACCGGAAGTTTGCCTCGGCGCTGATCGTGCCGAACTTCGAGATGCTCGCGTCATACGCCAAGCACAAAGGCCTTGACGTTACTGAGCCAAAGGATTTTTGCTCGCACCCACGGATAGTTGACCTCCTCGAACGCCAGGTCGCAGAAGTGACCGACGGCCTCGCTCAATACGAAACCGTTAAGAAGATTGCTTTGCTTGCAAATGAGCTGTCCGTCGAGAACGGCGAATTAACGCCCACAATGAAGGTCAAACGAAGAGTAGTAGATGAGAAATACAAAGACATCATCGACCGCATCTACAACGAAGCAGAAAAGAACGGTCGATGACGCTCAGAATTAAAATGGCCTGATCGGGATGCGGTTGGGCACCCCAGTCGCAAATTCGATCAAATAATCTGTGAACTTTTTGCCGGCCTTATCAACCTCAACGATATCGAAAGGCTCAAGCATAATGTCGTTCTGTTCGCCCTTTTTGATCGAATCATAATTGGCAACGATCACCTCCGGGTCAGCAACGCCGGTCTTTCTCCGATAGATCTTGATGTTCTTTGTTTTAGCTTCGCGGGTGATCCCACTGGCCATCGCTACTGCCTGCATAAGCGGCAATCCACCTTCAGGGATAGCAAATTCTCCCGGCCGGATGACCTCGCCTGTTACGTATACCGGTGCAGCTTTCTGCACGATAATGACGTCGCCGGCAAGGATTTCGGGATTCGCCTCTTCCCGACCCTGACGAAGACTCGCGAGGCTATACATACGGGACGGAACGTCCGCACCACTTGCAACCCAGGTTGACTCGCTCTCAACGCAAAGCGGTGGTCGGGTGCGAAATACCTGGATCATACCGCCGCTTTTTTCAGTTTCGCCGCCGGCAAACGAGATCAATTCCAGCAAGTATGCCCGTCGTGTGAGGTTAACCTGCTGCTGTTGCCGCACTTCGCCATATATACTGACCGGCGGACGGCTATTCCGTTGCGTTACCCGAACGCTTGCCTGCGGGTTTCGGAGATATTTACTGAGCAGCTTTGTGATCTCAAGTCGCATGTCTCGCTCGGTCTTGCATTGGGCAAACACTTGCTCTTCGAAAAACGGAACCTCTATTCGGCCGTCCTGATCGACGGTCGCGACAAAATCGAACTGTGGTTCACCGAGAACTTTTGCAGTGATCTCATCGCCGGGACCGATCAGGTAACCCTGTACAGACTCCGGGTCGACAGGCGTTTGCGAAAGAGATGACATTGCGGCCAGAACGACAATACTTAAAATTAATGATGGTCTAAAAATCATTTGATGAACCTCAACCCCGTATGGGACAATAAATTATCGCACAAATTGCTTTGATTCATTATACTATCCCCGCGTTCGCTTTTGTTGCACTCACGCTGAGATCAAAACAATAGGCTTGATCAACCTGTTTATGACGGTTTCGTATTGCCTATCGAAGTTCCATTGTAGTGAGTCGACCAGCGAAACGTAATTTAAATGTGAACCGAAGAAAGGACATCTCTGAGCACTTTTGGTTTCTGCGTCGGCCTGCGCAATTTTTGGCCGATGTTATGGTCTTGTCTGCAGCCTTTTTTTTGGCGTACCTGCCGGCTATCAACGTCCAACTCGGCGAGTTTTACTTTGTCACGGCGCTTAATCAGCTTCCACTGGTCGTCTTTGTTCAGATCGCTGCACTTTTTTTGTCGGGTGCCTATTCGATCCTTTGGCGCTATGTAAGCATTGAAGATATAAAAGTCTTCATAAGAGCTGCCATCATCTCAGGTTCTATCTTGATCGTCTTTCGCTTTGCCTTGATCTTCACGGATTTCAATGTCTGGCAGGTTCCCATTTCGGTGATCATAATAAACACGGTACTCGCGTTCGGCGGGTTGCTGTCGCTCCGTGTTTCCCGACGCTTCATATACGAGCTGAGCGATAAACGCACCTACTTTGGCCCAATGAAAAGGTCTCGTCGAAAGCCGGCCTTGGTCGTAGGCGCGGGAAGGCTGGGTGCGGCATTAGCTAAAGAGGTCGTCGGGCGGCTCGATTCTACTTTGCAGATACGTGGCTTTGTTGATGACGACCCGAGAAAGAGGGGTGGTAGCGTTAGCGGTGTCCGCATACTCGGAACAACAGAAGATTTGCCCCGACTCGTCGAAGAACTGGGTGTCGAAGAGGTCGTTATTGCTATCGACCAGGCCGCCGGTAAGGAGATTCGCCGCATTCTTATGGTCTGCGGCAAGATACCCGTCCGCGCTCAGATAATACCTAGCCTTAATGAGATCGCGCAAGGGCGCGTTTCGGTCAACCGCATACGTGATGTGGAGATCGAGGATCTCCTTGGCCGCGATCCGGTTAAACTTGACGACCACAATCTTCATCGGTTTCTGTCCGGAAAGAGAGTAATGGTTACGGGTGCAGGCGGATCGATCGGGTCTGAACTCATCCGCCAGATTACCCGATTCCACCCCCGCGATCTTTTACTCATCGAACGCGCCGAATTTCTGCTCTTTCAGATAGAACGTGAGCTTGCCCGTGACTTTCCCGAAACGGGCTACGTTCCGCTTATAGCTGACGTCAGCGACGAACGGCGGATGCGTATTATATTCGATCAATACAGCCCCGAGGTCGTCTTTCACGCTGCCGCACACAAACATGTACCCCTGATGGAGTCGAATCCGACCGAAGCGGTGAAAAACAACGTCCTCGCCACGCGGTCCGTCGGCGAACTCGCAGGAGAGTCCGGCGTCAAACATTTCGTTTTGATATCGACTGACAAGGCTGTAAACCCGACATCGATAATGGGTGCGTCGAAACGCATCGCCGAGATCGCCATACAGGACCTCAACCAGCGTTTTCCTACAAATTTTACGTCAGTTCGCTTTGGCAATGTCCTTGGTTCGGCCGGATCGGTCGTACCCATTTTCCGCGAACAGATCCGAAAGGGCGATCCGATAACGGTAACGCACCCGGATATGACTCGATACTTCATGACCATTCCGGAGGCATCACAACTCGTGATGCAGGCAGGTGCGCTGGGAACCGGCGGCGAGATATTTATTCTCGATATGGGCGTTCCGATCAAGATCCTGGATCTTGCTGAGGATATGATCCGATTATCCGGTCTGACGCCCTACGAAGACATCGATATCAAATTCACCGGCATAAGGAAGGGTGAAAAACTTTTCGAAGAACTTGAGATCACCGGTGAACATCTGTTGAAGACGAGACATCCGAAGATCTTCATTGGAAAAATAGCGACCTATGCGCCCGAAGATGTAGCAAAGATATTGAATTGTTTTCGCACCGCCGTAGAACAAAACGACGAAGGGCTGATAAGAAGCTATTTTAGTGAATTCCTGCCCGAAGCCAATATAGCAAAATCTGACCAACATAAGGCCGTTTCGGAATCTGCAATGACGTCCATCGCCTCGAAGGGAAACTGACCGCCTTCACTTTGTCATTCAGTTTTGTACATCATGTTTATCAACTAAAAAATGCGTCAACCACAAACATCAAAGGACAGGATCTCAAGAAAGGCCGCGTCGTTTTCCGAATCTGTAATACGCGAGATGTCCCGCGAGGCGGTTAAGTATGGAGCCGTCAATCTGGGACAGGGCTTTCCGGACTGGGCAGCAACCGACGACATCAAGCAGAAGGCGATGCAGGCGATCGCCGACGATCACAACCAGTACGCGATCACTTGGGGCGTCAAGAGTTTCCGCGACTCGATAGCAGAAAAGACGAAATGGTTTCTCGACCTCGAGATCGATCCTGAAACAGAAATAACTGTTACGTGCGGCTCGACTGAGGGTATGATCGCAGCAATGATGGCGACGGTCGACCCAGGCGAAGAGGTCGTTGTGTTCGAGCCTTTTTACGAAAACTATGCACCCGACGCGATCCTTTCCGATGCGGTCCCGCGGCATGTTCCGCTGCAAGTGGCCAATGGTAGTTTCGTCTTTGACCGCGACGAACTCCGTGCGGCATTTAATGAGCGAACGAAAGCGATCATAATCTGTAACCCCAACAATCCGACCGGAAAGGTTTTCACTCGCGGCGAACTCGATTTTATTGCAGAGCTTTGCAAGGAGTTTGACACGCTGTGCTTTACGGACGAGATCTACGAGCATATTATCTTTGACGCCGCTTCGGGTGAACGTCCCGAACATATCTGCATGGCGACGTTGCCGGGAATGCGTGAGCGGACGGTTGTTGTCAATTCGCTTTCGAAGACTTATTCGGTAACCGGCTGGCGTGTCGGATATTGTATTGCTCCACCGGACATCACATCTGCGATTCGCAAGGTTCACGATTTCCTGACGGTCGGCGCTGCGAATCCGCTTCAGCACGCGGGCGCGTATGCTCTCAGCCTGCCGAAAAGCTACTATGCCGAGGTACAGGCCGAATACCAGCGCAAGCGAGAATTCATTATCCCGGTACTCCGTCAGGAGGGATTCAGATGTGACTATCCGGAAGGCGCATATTACGTAATGACCGACATCTCAGAGTTTGGCTTCGCAAACGATATAGAATTTACGAAACACCTGATCCGGGAGATCGGCGTCGCCGTCGTCCCCGGCTCATCTTTCTATCATCATCCGGAAATGGGTTCGCAGATGGTCAGATTTTGCTTCTGCAAAAAGGATGAGACGCTTGAAGCCGCGGCCGAAAATCTCCGGAAGCTTTCTTTAGGT
>JBBQTV010000015.1:0-29221 GCA_038212935.1 Pyrinomonadales bacterium
ACATCGGTGCTCGCATGGCTGACAGCGGGGTATTTTCGCGGGATGCTGTTCGAACATTTTGTCCCGACGGTTCCGGCCGATACGACCGTTTCGCCCATTCCAAAAAGCGAAGACGTTCAACCAAAGACAGAAGCGGCGCAATCAGACGAAAGTTTTGTTGATAAATTCACCGCCGAACCCGCAGACACATCTAATTCACTCCCCGACAATGCCACAATTCTCGAACACATTAACCGCAGCGACCCGCCTAATTCGACACATACGGCCACGTCCGCAAAAGAAAAGAATATGGACGAGGGCGTCCACGTTCGGGCCGAAAAACGCGATTGGCAGAACTTCGACAACTCATCCTTACCGTCGGTCTTCACGCTCGGGACGGTCGAGACAGTTATCATTCTCGGGCTCGTGAACGTACTGTTCCTAAGCTTTGTTGTTATGCAGGTGCCGTATCTTTTTGGCGGAATGGAATTGGTGCAGAATACGCCCGATTTCAAGCTAGCCGATTATGCTCGCCGAGGTTTTAGCGAACTTGTTACGGTCGCGGCGCTCGTTCTGCCGATGCTCTTGCTGTCTCACTGGCTTCTGCGAAAAGACTCAAAACGGCTTGAAGGAATTTTCCGCATTTTCGCTGGCATCCAGATCGCATTGCTGTTCGTCATCATGGCATCGGCATTCCAACGCCTAATTCTCCTCACCGGCGAACTCGGTTACGGCTGGACGACCGTCCGATTTTACCCGATGGTAGTTATGACCTGGCTTGCGGTCGTGTTCTTATGGTTCGGTCTAACTGTGCTCCGCGGCCGACGAAACAACTTCGCATGGGGAGCTCTCTGGTCAGCGATCATTCTACTTGGCGCAACAAATTTAATGAACCCGCACGATTTCATCGCGCGAAAGAACATCCAGCTTATGCAGCAAGGCCGTGAGTTTGACGCATACTACAACGCGGGCCTCAGCGACGACGCCTTACCAACGATCGTCGAAGCGTTCAACGAACTGAGCCAGGAAGATCAGGTCACAGCGTTTCAACAACTCGCGTGGAAAAACTGCCGAAAGCAAAAAGAAACGGACCTGCGAAGCTGGAACTATTCGCGCGATAAAGCATCTCAAACGCTCGCTCCGTACGCCGAACAGTTTAGCGGCCACCTTGTAAGTTGCAGTAATGGTTTCGATTAGTTCCGGAGCTGGGGCGGGAAGTATGAGGAGGTGGCGGCGACTTTCGGAGTTGGAGTATTTCTCGTGAGCGGGCGAGATCGATGTTTGGATCGGTAAACATTGAGGCCAAGAATTGTACTTGGCCAGAAGATAGGCTCCATTAGGGATGGTAGTTACAGCGAGGGATTCCGGCAGAAACCCCGTAAAAGGACAGGGCACGCGATCACGCGTGCCCTGTTCTCTTAAGCTATAAGCTCAAACTACACTATGGAGAGACGGCTCCCGGTGCAGTCGCTGGACGATCCGTCGCATTCCCCCAAGCCGGTGTCATGAAAGTACTGGTACCGCTATTATGCAAATACCAAATGCCGGACGAGGGGCGGAAAACCGCAAAATCCGTTTTCCCGTCGCCATCATAATCTGCCGGCTGCGGTTTATCGCCATTCAGACCCCATTGGAAACCCGTAGTTACGCTTCCCGGCGCATTTGCAGTATTACTCTGAATCGAATACCAGATACCGTTTGAGGGTCGGAAAACGGTGATATCGTCCTTGCCGTTTCCGTCGAAGTCACCGGGAGCAATTATGTCGCCGGCGATTCCCCAACGTATGAGATATGGGAACCCTGCCGCGAAATTAGACTGTCGTACAAACCACAGATAATTGGGCGCGACTCCAACTTCATCTGGCCGAACAACAACTTGATCGGCTTTTAGGTCGCCATCAAAGTCGCCGACAACAGGAATGTCGCCGGATCGACCCCATTGACTATAAGTAACCGTCTGGTTCGACGATTGAAGGACATACCAGATCCCGTTCGATGGCCGCCAAACTGCAAAATCGGTTCTGCCGTCGGCATCATAGTCGGCCGGAACCGCAATATCACCGGCAGATCCCCAAGGTGCCGCCGTAAAATTCGTGCCAGGATTCACGGTATTATTTCCATAGAACCAGAAGTTAGTGCTTGGCCGGCGGACGGACACGTCAGTTTGTCCATCGCCAGTGTAATCACCCGGTGTAAGGACATCGCTTGCAAGTCCGAAATTCTGCGTAAGCGTTCCGCCGGCGGAATTCAACGTAAGCCAGTCTCCGGTGCCTGGCCGAAATACGACAGGATCTGCCTTTCCGTCATTCGTTTGATCGAAACCAGCTTTTCGGCAATTGGTTCGATAAGTGATCGTAAACGAGTAGCTTGGGCAAAAAACGTTGGTCGGGGATTCCAAGATATCATGAACCACAACGGTGTAGTTTTGACCCATCGTAACCGGGAAGCTAAACGATGCGACTGAGACAGTGCTAAAGCCGAAATCGCCGATCACGTTGGTTGCCGGAGCCGCGGGATTGAACGTAGAAATATGCAACGGCTTGTGTGGTAGCTCCGCCACACGCGGTCGCGTTAAACTCGACCGTTGCACATCCCGTTACCGGAGATGCATAAGTATAGTTATCTTGGTTTACGGCTGTTGTGTTTTGCAGAGTGCTGGATTTCCCGACACACGTCGAAGGAATGCCACCTCGAACAACGCGGCCAGCTTGTGTCGCGTCGGCGGCAGTAAGTGCACCGGTCTGCATGACGGGAGCACCTTGGATCTGGCAAACGTTTTGAGCCAGAACATTTCCGCTTCCGGAAAAAAGCACCGCGCAAATAGCGGTGCAAATGCTAATCTTTTCGATGAAGGTTTTAGTTGCTCGCATAGTTCTCCTCAGAATTGAAATCTATTGATAGAAAAAGACCGTAGAGTTGCTTGATCTTGAGCCGGAAGAAACTCAAACGATAGCAAATTGAATTTGGAAGTCTGCGGGAGAAATCTATACCAAAATCGAGTTTAATGCAAGAAAATCCAAACTTTCTGGCGGTGGTGCGGCCGACTTCGGCGGGAGCCGCGATCAGATCTATTCGCATAATGCATAAACGTTTGAAAAATTTGGAAATTTTGGAAACACACGTATGAACACCCGAAATCTTATTCGCGAATATATTTCATACGTTCGTGTCGAAAAGGGTCTGGCGAAGAACTCGCTTGAGTCCTATGAACGTGACCTGCGAAAGCTTGAGGCGTGGTGCGGGAAGAACGGATTTGAGCTACTTTCGCTTACGCGGCTCGATCTCCGAGAATGGCTAATGGATCTCTCGCGGTCGAAGATCAGTGAGAATTCAAAACGCCGGCTAATCAGCTCGATCCGAGGCTTTTATAAGTTTTTGATGATCGACGGGCACCTCGATAAAAGCCCGGCAGAAGAACTCGACACCCCAAAGAAGAGCCTCTATTTACCCAAATTCCTTAATCAAACAGAGATAAATAATCTGCTTGGCGCACCCGATGTCTCGACCGATTCGGGCCTTCGTGACCGAGCAATTATTGAACTAATGTACGCCTGCGGCCTGCGAGTTTCCGAAGTCGTAACTCTCAAAACTCAGAACGCGGACATCGAAGGCGGCATTCTCACTTGTACCGGAAAAGGCAGCAAAACACGGCGTATCCCTATCGGTTCAAGCGCCGTCGAGTGGCTAAAAAGCTACCTCTCACAGCGTCGCAAGATCGAGAATATTGAGATCGACAACATGTTCGTTAGTTCGCTCGGGCGTCCGCTGAACCGGCAGATGATTCACAAAATGATCAGCGAATACGGCGAAAAATGTGGCTTCCAAGGAGTTTCGCCGCATACCTTAAGGCATTCCTTTGCGACACACCTCGTCCAAAATCGAGCCGACATCCGCAGCGTCCAGCAAATGCTCGGCCACGCTGACATTTCGACGACGCAGATATACACTCACATCACCGACGCACATCTGAAAAAGGCATACGAAAACTTTCATCCTCGTGCGAAGAAATCGTGAGTTCGAAATCGATTTAGCCTTTTATTTTTCGATAAACGCTTTGGAATCGTCGTCGTCTAATGCCGACGACCTAAACTCCGCAGAAAACTTCGCACCGCCGCCGATTTGCTTGACTTGACCCTGTCCGCCAAGTATATTTCTAAGTTCGGCTTCGGTCGGATTCGCGTCGTTGATCAGTTTACCTCTTCTCTCCTAAGTGCCCTTCGGCATAACAAGCCGATCCGACGCCCTGTCCAAAGATTGCCGCCCTAGCTCAGTTGGTAGAGCATTCGATTCGTAATCGAAAGGTCGTCGGTTCGACTCCGATGGGCGGCTCCATATTAAAGCTTGTAAAGTCAATAGGTTACAATAAACGAAAGGCAGCTCCGCAAGCTGCCTTTTTCCGACTAGGACTCAAACTAGGACTTGCCAGGCTCGTTTCCGAGCAACTCTTTCGTGATTTACGACTAAAGGATAAGTGTAATCAAAATTGACAAATTCTTTAACGACATCAATCGTAAGCAGAATGCTAAAGCTATGCTGTGCACCCGACGACAAAGAAGTACCCCTTTTTATTTCGACTGAGGATTTCAAGTATCCAAAGCGTCGGAGATAGTTGACGCTGACCTGCATTACTTCATCAAACCAGGCGGGAAATTTCGGAAGTCTTGGAATATATAATCCTAAATGTCTAAAGAACATTGCATGGCAATATTGCCGGCGCTTGGATAATGCATTCGTCTCACCATTGAGTTTACTTCCATTCCTCGGCTGTCAATGGAAGGTCGTTGAGTTCCGATCGGGCTTCTCGCCAGTTGGGGTAGTTCTTCTCTAAAATTGCTATGAACCTGTCGTTATGAGTTGGCTCAAGCAAATGCACGATTTCGTGGACGATAATATATTCGAGAAGGTCCTTCGGCTTTTTCACAAGTTCGGTGTTGAGGCGAATATTCCCGCTCCGGTGATTGCAGCTTCCCCATTTTGTTTTCATCCGTTGCAGGAAATAACCGGCAACGTGAACATTCAACTTGCATTCCCATTTCCTGATAAAAAAGGGCACCGCTTCGTGAAGTAGTGATTTATGCCATTCATGAATAACCATACGGCGTTTTGCGGCACTACTATTCGGTCGCACAGTGAGGGTGATCTGCCTATGATCTAGCGAAACGAATGGCCTACCGTCCGCATGGACTAACGTCATAAGGTAACGACGCCCCCAGAGATAGTGGCTTTCTCGTTCGATAAACTTGCGAGGCGTTTCACGGGCTTGACGGGCTAGTTTCTCCTGTTGCATCCGGATCCAGCCGAGGCGGGAAATTGCGTATGCACGGGCCACCTCAAGCCTGGTTGCTTGAGGTGCTGAAAGGGTCACTCGGCCATGTGGCGGGTGGACTGAGAGGTGAACGTTCTTGATGGCCTTTCTGGTCACCAAGATCGAAATCTCACCTAGTTGGATCGTCTCGCTCATCAGTATCCCCTTTGGCCCTTACAAATCTCGAAAATCGCCTGAGTTGCTTCACGGTCTCGCGACATTATTGGAAAGAGCGCATTGAGCACTTGCTTTTCGCGCGTTTCGTCACCTTTCCAACCGGCGGGAGCCTTTTCTCGCATCGCTATATCAAGTTCGACCGCGAGTTTCGCTTTCTCGCCTTCGTCCACCGGACACTCAAAGTTCGTCGCCGGAATGCTGTCCAGATTGTTATAAAGAACAGTGGCTTCGTGCCTGCCATGGAGCATTGCGGGTAAGTCGCCTGTCAAATCCTGGCTCATTATCCGTTTGACCAACTCCTCGGCCTTCTTCAAGAATTCCTCGTAGCTGGCGGCATCCGTGCGGGTCTGTGCGATTAGGTCGTCGAGTAACTTGGACATTTCGGCGTAAAATTTCGGATCGGTGAGTTGATCGCGAATAATCGTCTTCCTGACGTTATTGATTATTCCCTCGGCGATGGCGTTCTTGGACATCTTGACTTTTTCGTTTAGCTTTTTGGCAATGGCGTCATGGATACCGGTTTCGATGATCAACTCAGTAAGGGTTAGTGAATTAAGATTACCCAAATCACTCGCAGGATCGGCTTGGATGTATGTGTTGAGGAGGTGGCGCATGTCCGCCTCAAAGGGTTTGATGTCAAGTTCCTCACCCGAGTGCTTTTTTATTGCGGATCGTGTGTCACTGTAGAACACGAGCTCCGTCTGCAACACGGGAATCTCCGCATCAGAGTAACCCGCCTCCGAGAGGTTCTGGGCAAGGTCCCCATAGGCACGCACGAACGTTGCCGCGGCTTTGTAGAAGGAAATTCGCAACTGCTCAGTCTCGATAAGGGCATTAGGATTGTTCGCGTCACCGCAAAAGTAGTGAAGAAATTGCTCTATCTCACGGGGCAGCGGCACAGGTTCGCAAAGATAGCGAAGAGCCTCGCGTGCAATTTCGAGCTGCTTTTTACCCTCGACCAGCCAGTCCTTGAGCCTGACGTTATTGTCCCCACCGCCGCCCGCGTCGATGTCTAGATCGTCGGAGCTATAAACCGCAATAGCTTCCTGCACATCGCCGAATAGTTCTTTAAAGTCCACGATATAACCGTAGTCTTTATCCTCACCATCGAGCCGATTGGTGCGGCAGATCGCTTGGAAGAGGTTGTGATCCCGAAGCTCGTTATCGAGATAGATGTAGGTACAACTCGGAGCATCAAAGCCAGTCAATAGCTTACTCACCACAATTAGCAACTTCAAATTCGCCGGTTCCTCGATGAACTGCCGCTTGGCTTCGTCCTCGTAGGTCTTCGTCGTTTGGCCTTTCGTGACAACTTGTTTCGTGTAGGTATTGAACTTGTAACGTTCGTCGCTATTTGGCGGCTCCAGCACGATCGCACCCGGATGGGGCTCGAACGAGGTGATGATCCCGCAGTATTGGCCGAAGGATTTAGTTTGGAAGATGCGGAAGTAGTGACAGGCGTCGTAGATGCTGGCGGCCACGAGGATGGCGGTGCCCCGATCATTGTTAAGGCGCGGCTTGGTGTCGAAATCATGGATGATGCTCGCGACGATTCTCGCCTTGCGCTCTTCGGCGCTCATCAGATTCTCCAGTGTCGCCCAGCGTTTGCGAATGACGGCTTTCTGAAAGTTGTTCAGCGTTTTGGTCTTTTGCTCAAAATACGCCTCGATGGACTTTGGTGAAGTCAGCCGCTGCGGCACATCGCGGGCTTCGTATTTTAGATCAAGCACCACCTTATCCGCCACCGCCTCGTGAAACTTGTAGGTGTGGATGTAGGTGCCGAAAACATCCCGCGTCATCTGTTTGTCCCGGCGCAGGAGTGGCGTGCCGGTGAAGCCGATGAAAATCGCGTTCTCCAACCACCGCTTCATCTGCCTGTTCATGTCTCCGCCCTGGGTGCGGTGACATTCGTCCACGAATACATAGAAACGCCCATGAATTGGAGGTGGCGGCCCGTTGAGGTCGGCGGGATCAAACTTGTGAACAAGAGCGCATAGCAGCCGAGGTGCCGGGGACCCAAGTTTTGTCACGAAATCCGCCCGTGAGGTGATGCGGGGCGAAGGTGAATTTTCCCCGATGACCCCAGCGTTACACATCACGCCTTCGATCTGCTTGTCCAACTCATCGCGGTCAGTGACCACAAGAATCCGGGCCTCCGGGTCATGCTCCAGCAACCACTTGGCGAGCAGCACCATGAGGATGCTTTTGCCGCTGCCCTGAGTGTGCCAGATGACACCACCCTCACTCTGGCGGATTCGATCCTGAGCAGCTTTCACCCCGGCGAACTGGTGCGGACGGGGCACCTTTTTATAGCCAGCGTCAAAGATGATGAAGTTGCGGATCAGGTCGAGTAGACGGGATTTTTCACACATCTCCGCAAGTGGACGGTCCAACAAGGCACCGGTCGTCAGTGGGCTGCTATCCTTCGATTTCCACTCAACATAGAACTCCGCTTTAGTGGTCGCCGTGCCGTAACGCAGGCCCTGTGAATCGTTTCCGGCAAAGACGAGCTGCACCGTGGTGAAGAATCCTTGATTAAAAATCTCCTCCTGATTGGTTATTAGTTGGCGTACACCATCCGCCACCTCGATGGAGCCGCGTTTTAGCTCGATCACCCCGACGGCTATGCCATTTAGGTAGATCACCAGATCAGGTCGCCGTTCGTAACCGCCTCGCAAAGTCACTTCCTCGGCGAGAGCAAAGTCGTTGTTCTCCGGGTCTTCCCAATCCACAAGATGTACCGTTTCGTGCCATCGTCCGGCTGCGGTCTGCACCGGCACACCATAACGTAATAATTGGTAAGTTCGAAGATTAGCTTGGTAGAGAGTAATGCCGGTCGCATCCGCTGCGGCTATTAATTTTTGCAATGCGGCGGAAATATGGACATCGGAATATCCGCGTTGTTTCAGGTTCGCCCGCAGCAAATCCGTCTCGATGTTGCGGTTGTTCTCACGCTTGTGCCAGTCGTCTATGTAGCGGTAGCCGAGGCAATCGGGACGCGAGTTTTCCGTAAACAGCGAGATGACGCGGTTCTGAGTTTTTCGTTCCGATCGAGGTGTTTCAGGCATGGCGTTATTCTAACGAAATTGTTGCGAGAGCCGCCGCAAGCTCGATTAGTCCAGTTTCAATGTCGTCTCGGGAGTAACACTTCCGAATCCAGTAAGTAGCGAAAATCTCGAAACCGATCTCATCCATTAAAAACGCTTGTAAATCCGCAGCGTCCTTCAAACCCGACACGAGCACATCGACCACGAAATTGGACCCTGTATATTCGACCTTAAACCGAAGGTGGCCGTCGCCGTGTCGATACACAAGTCGACATCCGGGCTCAAGCATTGTTTCAGTGGAGAAAAAATATTCATCAACCACCAGCGGTTTCAATTTGAACGTAATTTCATTATCACGCAGATTTTTTTCATTCAGACAATAAGTAAAAAGTTCGGCATGCTCACCATTCATTTGGGACTTGGCCAGCAAGTAAACTTCAGACTCGGAATTCCTGCGAATCGCCGTTTTGCCACAGTACGCGACTGCCGCCGGAGTGCTCACCAATGCGGCCCTCCACGGCTCGAGGCCCGTCGCAGCGTCAATCAACTCGTTCAATTGAATGGCGATCGGCCGACTCATATCGAGATTTTCCCAGAGCTGTCCGAGAAGCTCTCTTCCCCTAGATTCCCGTTCAAGGTACCCCCGGAGCAAGCGCTTCCAACTATACGGTTCAGTTGGGGAATCAACTAGAAACGACTCGTTTTGATTACCCATAGGCAGTAAGTAGTTTCCGATACTTAGAAGTGCCCGTTGCCAATCAAATTTCCCAGCATTTACCAGGCCCTTGGCGTCAAACATTGCCACCGCTTTTTCAAGAAATTGCCTGAAAATTGCTTGGAATTCGGCATGTGTTGTGTCATCCCAATCTGGAACGTGTTTAGTGTTGGAGAAATCGACAACGCCACAAAAATCTAGTAGAAAATCAATCTGTCCTCGAAAATACCCGTGATGTTCTGCCTGATCGATCAGGGGTTGCCAGCCGACATGATTCAGAATCAACGCTGCCTTGATTGACTCTTCGTCAAGCTGTTGCGAAACAAGACCTTCTAATCCAACCCTCGACGGTTTTCCGGCAAGATGCTCCAATATACTGTTCGACTGGGGCAACAATGTACGAACTGCGCGCAAACCACTTGGCAACCGATCAGTACGGTCGATGTTTGAGTTACGGATCAGGTTGTGAACGATTCTCATCCATTTTTGAAGTTCGTCTGCATCAAATAACGATTCTCGCTCCCTGATGAAAAGAGCATACCCCATGAATAGGAGAATTTCCGGTACGTCCAAGCTAAGTGGGTTACGAGTGATCTTCCTAAAGACTTCTAGTTCGTCAAAATAGTGACTGTTAGGCAAAAGTGGTCGCAAACCGTCCCCCTTGTTACACCAAATTTCAAGCAGCGGGATCAGGGTTTCCGTGAAAGCATCGTCCAACCATCCTGAATCATGAAAAACTGTGTAATTTGGTAGTTCTTTTGTTAAGCGCGTAACGTCGCGAAGACAAGAATCTAACTCAGGATCACGCGAAATCAGAGCAACAACTCGAAACACGTTGAACATACTTTCATCGACGATAGATGCTGCCGCGTGATCACTCGCCCAGAAAAGATCCAACCAGGTCGTGTCCATACGACGTGCCACAAATTCATGTATTGGAAAATTCTGGCCGCCGATCTTTCGAGTTTTTGCGACCGATTGGTTTTTGAGTTCCTGCTCATATCTCGCCTTGAATGTTTCAAACGGGGTCAGCGGTTTACCCCGGGCATTCATCTTGATATACAAATCGTCGGATAATCCGAAGTTGTCCAAATCCAGTAATTGGAACGTAATTGCCGGTTGTTTTTCATCGACCAAGCGATCAAAAAGGTTTATGCTGTCTGCAAATCGGACGTGAATTGCGTCCAGCATCGATAGCACCGATTGGACTGTTGGATCCAGTCTCCACCTTAGAAAATACCAAGTCTGGTTTGCAATGAATTGGCTCAGCTTTGGAATCTCTTCCGGGCGAAAACGCGGTTCAAATTGGACCAACTCGTCAAAAAACTCATTACTGCTTTGCCTCACGCTGTAAGAGAACCGAGAACGATCGCCGACCGCGAACATTTTCATAAAATCGGATAAGCGGTCGTCCTTCCAAGCCAAATACCAATGCAGCAAAAATAGAGTCGTTAATCGTTGCTGACCGTCTAGCGGCTCGAATCGTGATTCCTCATTCGACTTAGTAACGCTGCCGTATATAAAGTCTAGATTCATCGGCAGGGAAGGGTGATCGGAAGGAAGTTTCAGTTTCACTTCGATTGCCGATAAAAATTCATCCCGCACTTGCGCGACCGCTGGGCGCCCCTGAGCGTAGTCACGCTGAATCATCGGAATGCGAATAACATCGTGATGATCGAGTAATTGCTTGTAGTTGTATCGACTGCCCAAATTACTCATTGAACGTTCTCCGTTTCACCCAAGAAAAAATTCGTAAGCGTTTTCGCGATGGTACTCGAATAAGCCTGTCGATCCACCTCGTTCCAAAACATCGCATTATCGACACGATCGCTGTAGCATTTTAGGAAGATATTCCGTGTGCAAAGCGGAACAAAAACACCTGCCTGGTCAAGTTTCAATATTCGCTGACGTTTCAATGCAAAAACAGCGTTCTTGTAACTGCGGTTAGTTTTGGCGTCCAATAATACCAAATTTGCGATACTATGATCGGGCTCAGGTTCAGTCTTTTCACCGAAGCAACCGACAAGTATTTCGTATAGCGTATTGAACTCTTCAACGCGTGACCTTGGATTTGTCAGCGCTAAGAAAGTATCTATCCCTTCTCGATGCTCGGGATACGAGTTTTGTGACTCA
Organism: Pyrinomonadales bacterium; assembly: GCA_038212935.1. GTDB lineage: Bacteria > Acidobacteriota > Blastocatellia > Pyrinomonadales > Pyrinomonadaceae > OLB17. The sequence continues at coordinate 11,357 of JBBQTV010000015.1, forward strand.
AAGTAAGCCCGAACCTCGGACAGCCAATCGTTTCGCAGTTTTACGGTGCTCAGATTATCGGGCGACACCGATCGGACATGTTCGATATCCCATCGGCCCTTTTTAAAACTATCAAATTGAAAACGAATGTTCGATTCGGTGTTCTCCAGAAGTGTTGCAATGTTGAATAGCAACAAAAGTGAACGAATTTGAGGGCCATGTCGATCATATTTCATTGTTGCTAATGTCTCGGCAACTTGCTCCTCGACGACCTCGCGAGTCATCTCTTCGGGCGGGCTTCCGATCATCGAATGAAACACCAGTTCACGAAGCCGGCGTTCAAATTCATCCTTAGTGTAATCCTGAGCATGCTTCGCTAGCTCGCTGATCTGAGATCCATCTTGAACCAGAAAGCCAACGATATGGAATAGTTTCCGCGTGCCGTCTTCAAACCATTCTTCCAGCAACATAAAGACCTGTTTCACCCTAAGCCATTCCTTTTCGGGATCGGAATCTTTGGCGTTGAGCTTGTCGTTAAAATGGTAGAAGACGGAATAATCGTTGGAATCGGAACTTTGAATCATTTCATCCATTGCAGCAACTAGTTCGAATAAGAACTCGATCCGGTTTTGTGTCGGACCAGATTCGTTACTCAGGAAGTACCAAAACGCATCATTCTGCAACGACTTTTCAATCAAGTCCCATTCATGAGCTATTCGGATTTGCAAATCGGTGGACGACAACGGGCTATCAGTGCGACGACGTAGAAATAAAGCTCGGATCAGTTCCCCGTTTGTAAGTGGAATCTTGCCCACGTTTAGCCTTGTAAAAGCATCAACTGGATTATCTGAGTCAGCCAATTGAAACCAGATTACTTTCGTTTGATTGAGGAAAGCCGCTTTAATCGTCTCCACCTCGTTATCGTGCTCGTGAAACCATTTCTCGATCGTTTGCAACGCATCGTAGAGATGATAAAAGTCGATATTGGTGTCTGCTTTGGTCTGATTTGGACTACTCAAAAACTCCTCTAACCTAGGCCGAGTTTCGTAGTCAAGCGTGAAAAGTTGCCTCCTCCTTTCAGGCATTAACAGACTATTGAAATAGCGCAGAATTAACATCAGGGTGGTCAGACGCTGTTGGCCATCGACAACCTCAAATCCCCCCTTTTTTGAAATCTTCACTACAAGTGGCTGCAAGCAATAAAACTGGTCAGGTTGTGGATTGCTCCGCTGAGTGAACTCGCGAATATCTTCGAGAAGCTGCGTTACTTGCAATGGATCCCAGCGGTAACCGCGTTGGTAAGCGGCAATGTAGTACCGCTGAGCATTCCCCTCTTCGTCAAGCAGAAGATCGTTAACCGCTTTTAATGTGATTTGCTGATCGCTCATATTAGTCGAGTCCTGCCGGTGAGGAGTTCCTGCATCATGCCTTGCTTGAGGGCGCGGGTCTTGGCCTGCCGCTGCTCCAGCACCGCCAGCTCCGCGTCCATCTCCGTCAGCACGGCGGCGATGGCGGTTTGTTCGGGGAGGGGTGGAAGGCGAAGCGTGAAATCTTGAACCATCCCCTTGTTCAGATTCGCCTGCGTGCCTTGCTGACCCAATGACTTCACGATGGGTTTCAGCGAGGTCAGGTAGTAGTAGAGGAACTCGTTGCTCAAGCTGCCGCTGGGGCGGATGCCGAGAATTGCCTGACTGGAGCAAAGCGAAATCCCAGCGATGCTGCATTCGCCGAGTGAGGCATACATCGCGTAGAGCACTGTTCCGACCGGGAACATTTGCGCTGCACTGCCCGCAAAGCCCGCACGGGTGAGATTGCGGTCAGTGCAAGTGATGACTTTGCCGGCTTTGGTCATGTCGGAAATGGAAACCCAGGGAATGTCCCCGTCGTAATAAGCAGGAACAGAAGATGGCGGAGTCCCGCCGCTTCCCATTTCCGCAAGCTCCCCCAACCGCTTCACCTCCCATTCGCCGTGGAAGCCGGGGAGGCGGGTTTGGCCGGTGAGGAGTTGCTGCATGGCGGCCTGTTTGAGGTCGCGCTTCTTGGCGATGAGCCGGTCCAGCGCGCCCAGCAGCTCATCCACATCGCTCAACACCGAGGCGATGGCACGCTGTTCGGGCGGCGGCGGAACGGGCATCGGCACTTCCATGAACTTCTCACGCGGAAGATGCGCGATGCTGGTTTGAGTCACATAGTTCGCGAGCATTCCACGGTCAGACCATTGTCGAAGCAACGCGACCATTAGCCGCGAATCGAAACCGCGAAGTGGGCGCAGGCGGTGAAGGGCTTTTTGGTAATAACATTCCTCTATCGGCGCATTCCAGAGAGCAGCACGACCGACTTCACCACCTTCGCAAACGAGCAAGTCACCATTTCGCAGGCGATACTTTTCGATGTCTGCGCGAGTCATCGGAACGGTTGGAAGGTCACTGAGGTCGAATCGATCCCACTGAACCGCCTTGTTGCCGAGGTACGGTTTTGGATCGCCGACATTCTTTTCCGCGTCAAGCATCTTGCCGAGCTTGATGTCGAACTCGCACCCAACCGTAGAGACCTCCCACTCCTCCGGGATGACGCCCACCTCCGTCTGCTTGTAGCCGTCGCCTATGTTATGTATGGGTTTATTCATGAGAATCTAGAACGCATTCAGAATGTCCCTTACTTGAGATCGGTGCCGATTCTTTCTTGAACGATTTTCTGAAGTTCTTCGGATCGTTCACTCGCGAATACCTGCTTGTGTGCGTGACCAATGATTCTTAAATTAATTTTGCTTGCGTCCTCGTCATTGATCTCATAATAACCGCTATCGAATTTAGTCGAATTACGTGCTTGAAATGAAATTTCGCTTGAGATCGGCATAATGATATGACCATTCTCAAAATCCCCGATTCCAAGGCCAATTGAATAAACGAATGGATTGTCAGATGTAACAAACTTTGAAGTCGGACAAGTGAAAAAGGCCCAATCCATCTTCTCGACAAAATTGGTAATATCCGACGGTTCAAGAATGGAAGCTTTTGCGATCGACTCGGGATCTGCCCTTCTTTCGGCTGCAACTTTTTCAATGTTCTCAATAGCTCGATCGCGGCGTTCTTTATCTTCGATTTCTTCCGCGATTTCAAGTAGAGGATCAATAACGCCCGGCAGAAATTTATTGACGAGGTCTTTCCATCTTCCAATATAAAACGGACTTCGGCGCAACAAAACCCCCAAGAACTCGGCAAAAATGCGCCCGTCTTTTTCATTCAACAGCTTGCGGTTCTTAATTGTGGCGAACACCGTTCCAGCCCGGCTTTCACCGCGGGAGAGGAACCTTTCTATTGTCTCGACATCGTTTGTTCCGTCGCTAGCTTTAACAGCATAAAAATTCTCCTCGCCGCCAATGTTCTTGATAGCCGCATGACGCGGAACAGAGCCCTTCTCGTAAACCCAAATGCGTTTAGGTTTATGATCGACGGTGATTTGCCAGCCCGACAGATAGAAATCGGGTACAAAATGCTGGAATTGTTTACCTGATTTATCGCCCACATTATCCACGAACCCCTCCACTAGAGTTGTGTTTCTCTTCCTCCCGCAACTCGTTAATCGAAAATCCCATCCCTGTTAGATTGGCTTCAACCTTCTTAGACAATCTGTCGAGATCCAGCTCAAGCTGCGGCAGCGGGGTGGCGTAGCGCTGAGCAAGCTGGCGGATGCGGCTGGTGAGGGTCTGCGAAACGCGGTCGAGTTCGCCCTGCACGGCGGCGGCGAGGGTGGCCAGCCATTTGTCGTCCACCACGAGGGTCTTGATGTCGTCCTCGGTGAGCGCGGCGTATTGCTGGTAAACCGCGTCCATCAGGCTTTCCTGCGCGGCCTTGAGGGCGGTGCTGGCGGTGGCCTCCTGCTCGCTGAGGGCGAGATAATCGGCCAGTACCTTCCTCTCGTCTTCGGCATCTGCATCGCCTTTGATGTCCTTGAGCCGACCCGCGACGGAGCCTTTGGTGAGCTTGTCCGAGCCTTCACCTCTTGAGAACGAGCAACTACGCAGCCATCATTGTTCGATAGAACGACAACGGGGCGGCCGTTCAGGCTGGGTTGGAACAGGCGTTCGCAGGAGACGTAGAAGTTGTTGCAGTCGATCAACGCAACGGCCTTCATACTTTCTCAAGGTCCTGAATCGATTTTGTAACCCGGCCAAAGATCTCGAAGTCGCCTTCGAACTCTGATGGAAGGTGAATTGATTCGTACTTTGAATTATGCGGACGAAGCTCGATCGACCCATCAGGCCAGCGGTAAAGGTGCTTTACGCAAAAAGTGTTGTTAACCGACGCCAGGACGACGCAGCCGTCCGGCTTGGCTACCTTCCGGTCAATGATCATCAAGTCTCCACTTTGGATCAACGGAAACATCGAATCGCCTTCGGCATAGGCAAAGAACGTAAATGACGGATTCTTGATGAGGAGATCGTTGAGGTCGATCCGAGTCTCGACATAATCAGCCGCAGGAGAAGGAAACCCGGCCGGGATCTGAAAATCCACCAGCGGAAGCGGGAGTTTACTAGGTTGCGACGCTGGGAAATAGAATTGCATGATGTCCCACGTTGTATCATACGTGAGACACGTTATCAAGAAGCCCACATCTTACAAAGAACGATTCCGGCTTCTATTGTTTTTCCTAACCCAACCTCGTATGGCCGCTCATCGGGGGGGATCTGATTATCTGAGGTACCGCTTGGTAAACGTATCCTTGCCGCGTAATACAAAGTCCGTTCGACGCTGAGGGCCTCGTGCAGAATATCCCGTTGAGGAACGTAGCCGATGGAACGCCGAAGCAGGTCGAAATTTCTGTAAAGGTCTGTGAGGTCTCTTACTGTGTCGTGAATTGTGTCATAACTCATCAAATTAACACGTAGAATGACACAAAATCACCGAGCGTCATGGAGTGTATTGACGGCGTGTAAGTGATAGAAACGATTATATTTAATGGCAGTCAGTAACACTCAGAAGTGCCAGAGGCTTTCTTCTGTTAACCGAAGGGTTCGAAAATCAACTTGATACAGAAACCTCCCGAAGAGCATTGAGACTAACCTGAATTTCTCCTACAATTGCTGAACTCAAAGTTTCAAGGCAACCCCGATGGAAATTATCGATAACGTTAACAGTCTGCTTGGTGACGACCTCAAGCGCACCATCAGATCGGGTTCGCGCGTTAAGATCGCCGCCGCAAGTTTCTCGATCTTTGCTTTCGAGGCATTACAAGCCGAGCTAGAGACTATCGAGGATCTTAACTTCATTTTTACGTCTCCGACCTTTGTGCCAAACGAAGTCGCAGACAAATTAAAAAAGGAAAGACGCGAATTTCATATTCCTAAGGTTGAGCGCGAACGCGATTTTTACGGAAGCGAGTTTGAAATACAGCTCAAGAATAAACTCACTCAGCGAGCGATAGCGAAGGAATGTGCCGATTGGATCAAGCGCAAAGCTAGATTTCGTTCAAATCGAAGCAAAGCTCCCATGCAGCAATTTTCTTGTGTGACGAACGGGGAAGGCAACTTCGTCTATATGCCAATACAAGGCTTTACGGCTGTCGATCTCGGGTATCAGCAAGGCGACGCTGTGTCGAATATGACCAATAAGTTCGACGATCCGACAATGACCGCGACATATCTTTCCCTATTCGACCAGATCTGGCATGACCGCGAAAAGCTAGAGGATGTGACCGAACGACTTTGCGATCACATTGCAGCGGTTTACAAGGAAAATTCACCAGAACGCATCTATTTCCTGATGCTCTACAACATCTTCAGCGACTTTCTTGAGGATCTGAACGAAGATGTGCTGCCGAATGACCTTACCGGTTATAAAGACAGCCTAGTTTGGAATAAGTTATTCAATTTTCAAAAAGATGCCGCCACGGGCATCATCAATAAGCTCGAGACTTACAGCGGCTGCATTCTCGCCGACAGCGTCGGCCTCGGAAAGACATTCTCCGCCCTTGCCGTGATCAAATATTACGAGCTTCGCAACAAGACAGTACTGGTTCTTTGCCCTAAAAAACTTGAAGAAAACTGGAATAACTTCAACCGCAATCTGACTACAAACATCTTTGCCCGAGATCGTTTTAGCTACGACGTACTTTGCCATACCGATTTACAACGGACTCGTGGAACGTCTAACGGAATGCAGCTTAACAAGGTGAACTGGGGAAACTATGATCTCGTAGTCATCGACGAATCGCACAATTTCCGCAATAACGATCAATTTAACGAGCGTGAGACTAGGTATCAGAAATTGATGAATACGGTTATCAAGCAGGGTGTAAAGACCAAGGTTCTGATGCTCTCTGCAACGCCCGTCAATAATCGGTTTAACGACCTTCGTAACCAGCTTGCCTTGGCCTACGAGGGCGATTCACAGAATCTAAGCCGGAATCTGAAGACTGAGCGGAGCGTCGAAGAGATCTTTCGCCGCGCACAACTCTCGTTCAACGAATGGTCAAAGCTGCCCGCCGAGGACAGGACGCCTGAAGCGATCATGAAATCGCTCGATTTCGACTTTTTCGAGCTACTCGACAGCGTGACGATCGCACGTTCGCGAAAACATATCGAGACGTATTACGACACGACCAATATTGGCAGTTTTCCGGAACGACGCAAGCCTATCTCGAACCATTGCCCGCTAACGCAGCGAGAGGATGTTATCGGCTTCAATGACATATTTGCTCAGCTTACGCTGATGAATCTCGCTGTCTACGCTCCCGTCAGCTATATCTTGGACAGCCGCGTTGCTAAATATGAGGCGATCTACGACACCGAGGTTCATGAGGGCAAGAGCAAATTCCGCCAGGCCGATCGCGAATCCAGTCTTCAGCGTTTGATGACCATCAATCTTCTGAAGCGACTTGAAAGCTCGGTTGAGGCTTTTCGGCTGACCCTCAAGAAATTAAAAGATAAAAACGTCCACACTCTTTCGCAGATCGATGCCTATCAGAAAACGGGGGCCGACGTAAAATTCACCGATGTCTCGGGTGCATACGATGATGCTGAGCCGGAAGAAGATGACTTTACCGATCCCGACGAAATGCAGATCGGCGGCAAGGTTCAGATCAGCCTTTCGGATATGGATCTTCCCCGTTGGGAACACGACTTGAGGGCCGATCTCGACGTCATCGAATATTTGCTTGAGGAGATGGAAAAAGTATCGCCGGCTGACGATTCCAAACTCCAGCATCTCAAGGTCGTTCTGGAGAGCAAGCTAACTTCGCCGATCAATCCGGGGAACAAGAAAGTTCTTCTATTTACTGCCTTTTCAGACACGGCGAATTATCTCTACGAACATATTTCCAGCCATTTTCTGTTGAAGCACGAGATACATACCGCAAAAGTGACTGGCGGGGCCGATCCTAAGTCAACGCTGGAAAAACATTATGATTTTCAGTCGATCCTGACGCTGTTTTCGCCGCGTTCTAAGGAGAAGGACAAGATACTGCCCAACGAACCGCGTGAGATAGATTTCCTTATCGGCACGGACTGTATTTCCGAGGGGCAGAACCTACAGGACTGCGATTATCTTATCAACTACGACATTCACTGGAATCCGGTCAGGATCATCCAGCGTTTTGGCCGCATTGATCGTATCGGTTCGGTGAATGAGAGTATTCAGCTAGTAAATTACTGGCCGGACATCACGCTTGACGAGTACATCAACCTGAAAGACCGCGTCGAGAGTCGCATGGTGATCGCGGACGTGACAGCTACGGGCGACGACAACCCGCTTAGTGCAAAGGCAAACGACCTTTCTTACCGCAAGGAACAACTTCGCCGTCTCCAGGACGAGGTCATCGATATGGAAGACCTCAAAACTGGAGTGTCTATCACCGACCTTGGCTTAAACGATTTCCGGATGGACCTGGTCAATTATTTTAAGAAACACGGTGATCTGGCGTCGCTGCCAAACGGGCTTCACGCCGTTGTTCCTCCCAACGACAAGGGCCTAAAGCCTGGAGCGATCTTTGCCCTGCGGAATCGAAATCAAGGCGTTGAGATAGCTCATCATAATCGTCTTCATCCGTATTATTTGGTGTATGTCGGGAATGACGGTGAGGTGATCGTCGATCATACAGAGGTCAAGCGTCTGCTCGATCTTGTTCGCAGCTCGTGTGCGAATCAAGCGGAACCGGTGGCGGACGTTTGCCGGAGATTTAACGAGAGAACCGACGACGGCCGAAATATGGAGTTCTGCTCCGAACTCTTGAATAAAGCGATCAATTCGATCATCGAGATCAAAGACGACAGCGATCTGGATAGCCTCTTCCGTCCGGGCCGGACGACGGCCTTGGTAAATACGCTTTCCGGGCTTGATGATTTTGAGCTGGTGGCATTTATCGTCGTTCAGGAGGCGGCGTGAGTTCGGGACTATTTGCTTATCCGAAACAAGCCGAGTTTGGCAGGATCGTGCCGAAAAATAGGATCTATGCCAACACGCGGGTCTCCACCGCACTAAAGAAGAAGTTTTTGGCGGTCGAAAGGATCGTCTGGCAATATAAGCTATCTCCCGAGACGGTCAATCTTCCCGCGAGAAAACATGTGCCGGAGATCGAGGTTTTTACAATCGCGCTTCGCAAGAGCGAACTGCATCCGGACGTTTTGAAGAGCATTGATAACGCAATACCATTTCCGACGATCTTTGAATTGGTGTTCGATGGCAGGGTAAAGACAAGAGCGGCATTCAAGCGTCCTAGCGAAGCTGACTCAGGGAAATGGGTCACCGATCTCTATTTCGACAGTGAATGGCAGCCGATCGACGCACAGCGTGAGGCTCTGCCGGTCGCTCTCGATCTTGGAGCCATGTACGAACAGATCCTTCGCCGCCTGATGCCAGTTTCGCGTATCGATGGCGAGGGCATTCGGGAACAGGTCGAGCGGCTGACCGAGATCCGGCATCTGGAAAACCAGGCCGCAAAGCTCGACGGACGAATGCGCAAAGAAAAGCAGTTCAACCGCAAGGTCGAACTAAATGCGGAACTACGAAAACTAAACATTGAGTTAGAAACGCTGAAAAACTAGAAATGTTAACCAAATCCAAATTTCGCAATTACGCCGATTGTCCTAACGAGTTTTGGCTGGACCACCATTATCCGGAACCATCCGGTGAATTGTCTCTCAACGATCAGCTTCGTCGGGAGGCCGGCTATGAAGTCGAAGGCTTGGCTCGAACACTTTTGAGATTCCAGAACCTTAATGGCTTCACTGTTGAATTTGGCACCGAGTTTCAAACTGACCATCTGTACGCTAAGGCGGATATTGTGGTTACCGAGGTCGCAACTGGAAAAATACAGATATACGAGGTCAAATCGGGTACGAAACCAAAGGACGAATATGTTCTCGATCTTGCGTTCCAGTGCCATGTAGCGGCCGCCTCCGGCGTCGAAGTGGCCGGTGCATACCTTGTTATTCTGGATAATACATATATTTTCGACGGCATCCTCGAAACGGAAAGATTGTTAAAGGTCGAGGATGTTTCAGATAAGGTCAGAGAGCTGCATTCGACGCTTCCAGCCGAAATTGAAATGGCTTTGGCGTGGCTGAACGGTGCCGAGCCTGAAGTTACGCTGAAGGATTACTGTAAGGGTAGCAAACTCGAATGTCGCTTTCTTGTACGACAATTTCTGAACATCCCTGAATACAATGTTTCAAATCTTTTCAACGCTGGCTCGAAAAAACTAAATGCCCTGCTTGAACAAGAGATCTTGCATATTGTCGATATTCCGGCTGATTTCGCCCTGACCGATCGTGAGGCCGCAATAGTTGCGGTGGAACGATCCGGAAACACGTTTATCGATTCGGCGACGATTCGCGGCGAGATCGACAATCTGCAATATCCGCTGAACTTTCTTGATTACGAAACTTTCAATCCCGCTGTACCCATATTCATTAGGACGCGGCCGTATCAGCAGATGGTTTTTCAATATTCGCTGCATACGATCGATGAACCGGGCGGTGAGATGAGACATTCCTTTCACTTGTCTAGGAATGACGGAGGCCATCCCACGGAGGAAATCGGCGAACGCCTTCATCAAGATCTTTACGGCCGAGTCGGCACTATCATAATCTGGAGCGAAGGTTTTGAAAAATCACGAAATACCGAGATCGGCGAGATGTATCCGCAGTATGCCGAATTTATGGCCGAACTCAACGAGAACGTCTATGATCTTCGCAAGGTCTTCTCTAGACGGCTCTACATGGATCCGGCGTTCCGTGGACGGGATTCGATCAAGAAGGTACTTCCTGTGATCACCGATCTTACTTACGAGGGAATGGACATCTCCGATGGCCTGACTGCCTCTATCAAGTGGTTTCATGCTGCCACCGGACGAGGCACTGCCGAGGAACGAGCAAAGACATTTCAAGACCTTGAAGCCTACTGTCATCTCGACACGCTTGCGATGGCCGAGATCTACAATCACCTGCTAACGGTCTGAAGTTATGGAAAAATTAAAAATGCACTCCCCTGATTTTACTGACGAGAATATTGCCCGGATCGCGGAGCTGTTTCCGAATTGCGTGACGGAATCGCGGGACGGCAAAGGTAATCTCACAAAGGCCATCGATTTCGATCAGTTAAAACAGGAGCTTTCGGGCAGCATTGTCGAAGGGCCGCAGGAGCGGTATCAGCTTAATTGGCCGGGCAAACGCGAGGCTCTGCTTACCGCCAATGCTCCCGTAGCCAAAACACTGAGGCCGTGCCGCGAAGAGAGCGTTAATTTTGACACGACCAAAAACCTGTTTATCGAGGGCGACAACCTCGACGCGTTAAAGCTGCTCCAGGAAACCTATCTCGGCAAGGTCAAGATGATCTACATCGACCCGCCGTATAATACCGGTAGCGATTTGATCTACGAAGATGACTTCGCGGAGGATCGGGGGGCATATTTTGAGCGTTCGATGCAAAAGGACGACGAAGGCAATCGGCTAATAGCAAATTCAGAAACGAATGGTAGGTTTCACTCCGACTGGTTGAGCATGATGTATGCAAGACTAAAGTTAGCGAGGAATTTTCTCAGGGAAGACGGTGTCATCTTCATATCTATTGATGACAACGAAATTTCCGGTCTTAGAAAACAGTGTGATGAGATTTTTGGAGAGAAGAATTATGTAGCAAACATTGTATGGCAATCCAGGACATCGATTTCGGATGACCACGAGATTTCGATGAATCACAACCACACTCTGATTTATGCAAAAGAATACTCGCTGCTCAAGTTTTACGGTGAAGAGCTTGATAAGTCAGAATATAAAAATCCCAATAACGATATTCGAGGACCTTGGAAGCTTGTACCGCTGGACGCTAATAAGCCTGGCGGCGACACGATGTACCCAATTCATAATCCGAAAAATGGTATGGATTATTGGCCGCCAGACGGTCGTAGTTGGGCGATAAATCCAAAGGAATACAAAAAGTTATTCGACGACAACCGCATAGCGTTTGGCTTGGGCGGGGATTCAGCTCCAAAGAAGAAACTTTTTTTGGAGGAACGACTTGCTAAAGGCGATACAAAAACGCCCAGTTCAATTCTTTTAGATGCTGGCACCACTAAAGACGGATCTGCCGAGATTACCGAACTATTCAAAAAAAAGAAAATCTTCAGCTATCCCAAGCCTAGTGGACTTTTGTCACGGCTCATTCATTACGGAATCTACCACGAAAAAGACCAGATCATTTTTGACTTCTTTTCAGGCTCTGCAACAACAGCCCACGCGGCTATGCAACTGAATGCCAAAGACGGCGGGAATCGACAGTTCATTTTGGTTCAGTGGCCCGAAGAGACGGACGAAAAAAGTGAAGCATATAAAGCGGGCTATAAGAACATCGCCGAGATTGGCAAAGAACGAATCCGCCGAGCAGGAAGAAAGATCAAAGACGAAGCCGGACTGAACGGCGTCAATCTCGACATCGGTTTTCGTGTATTAAAGATCGATACGTCCAATATGAAGGACGTTTACTACTGTCCCGACGAACAGGCCCAGGCAAGCCTCCTCGACCAGGTCACCAACGTCAAAGAAGACCGCACCTCCGAAGACCTCCTCTTCCAAGTCCTCCTAGACTGGGGAGTTGATCTTTCCCTTCCTATCGTCAGGGAAAAGATCGAGACAGGAGACGGGAGACAGGAGACAGGAAAGAGCTATGAGGTGTTCTTCGTCGATGAAAACGCCCTCGCCGCCTGCTTCGACACCGGCATTACCGAGGATCTCGTCAAAGAACTAGCCAAACGCCAACCCTTACGAGCAGTCTTCCGCGACGCCGGCTTCACCTCCGACGCTGTCAAGATTAACGTTGAACAGATATTCAAACTGACGTCCCCGGGAACGGAGGTAAGGTCTATTTAGGAACAGTTAGAAATCAACTCGACGAAAAGTATTTCGTTGAGTTCATGTAAATATAAGAAAACAAAGGAGGATCACATAGCAAGAAAGAGTCAAACGTTTTGAGCTTGGAACTCAACGAAAATCGTTTCGCGGACATATTGTAAATATAAGAAAATAAACGGCAATCACATGAGCAAAGACCTAACAACATCAGCCATTGACCGGCAAAACATTCTCAATAACCCCTACGCCTTGCAAGAGATCGAAAAGGCTGCGGGCCTATCGGGAATCCCGTTTGAGGGCAAAACTGTTTTGCTTAAAGAGCAGGTTGCCGATTTCTTTGAGGTTACTGCCCGGACCATCGATAACTATATCGAGAAGAATGGCGATGAACTGAGAAATAGCGGTTATGAGATTATCCGTGGTAAACGACTGCACGAATTGAAGTTAGCAGTATCCGACCGGTCTGGTAACGAAACAGATTTCGTTACCAAAACAACCGTTCTCGGAGTATTCGATTTCAGGGCCTTTTTGAACCTGGCCATGCTCATGTCCGAAAGCGAAAGAGCCGCACTGCTTCGTAAAGCCATCTTGGATATTGTCATAGATACCATCAATGTTCGATCGGGCGGCGGTACAAAATATATCAATCAGCGAGACGAGGAGTTTCTCCAATCGGCATTCATCGAAGAGAACTACCGAAAGCAATTCACCGACGCCCTTCGTGATTGCCTCCGGATGGGCAATTTCAAGTATGCAGTCTACACCAACAAGATCTATGTCAGCATATTCCGCGAAGATGCCGCCGAATATAAAAAGATACTGAACCTCGAAGCAAAGGAAAAAGTCCGCTCGACCATGTATTCCGAGGTGTTGGACATCATTGCGTCGTACGAAAGCGGATTCGCGGAAGTCCTCCGAAGCGAATGCGAAACACTTGGTCGGCAACTTGAAGCAGCCGAGGTTGACGTTCTATTTGCAGCATTTGAGAAACAAGCCCTCTGGAAACCAATGATCGAAAAAGCCCGGGTCAAGATGGCCAGTCGTGATTACAGCTTTCGTGACGCACTGCATCATCAACTCGAAGAATATCTGCAACCATTACAACGAGATGAATTTGAGCGTTTCCTAGGCGAAAAGAGTAAGGAACTTGATGAGCGTCTCGAAGAAGCGAAAGAAGTGATGAAGCGGTTAAAGGAGCGGTAACGATGGCGATTGTATATCTGACAATTGAGCAGGCTATCGAGATTCACCGCAAGACTGTCTTGGTAAGCGGCGGGGGGACCTTAGAGCACTTGGACACCGGTAAACTCGACGCTGTTCTTGAACACATTCAGAACGACGACTATTATCCGGCGATCGAGGATAAACTCACCCACTTATTCTTTTCGACCAACAAATTTCATTGTTTTGCCGACGGAAATAAGAGACTGGCAATTACCCTCTGCGCTCAAATGCTCTTGTTTAATGGATATATGTACTGTGTGGGACATTTTCTAAGTCATGAAATGGAAAACATAAGCGTGCAGGTTGCAGATGGCAAAATCGATAAGGAGCTACTTCACGAGATCGTTTGTGCGATCATCTTAGACGATTTTGACAATGAAGAATTGAAATTAAAAATATTCAATGCCATTTCCTGAGCTTTACGAATTTTTTAAGATTGATATAGGCGATATTTACATGAGCATTTGCAGAATAAAATTGGGTAGTGTGCAGAATAAAATAGGCTAAGCCTCTATGTCACAACAGTTTAGTTTTCTGGTTTGCAGAATAAACTTTACGAATAAATGAAGCTCAAATTCAAAATACAGGAATACCAGACGGAAGCCGTCAATTCAGTTGTCGATTGCTTCGCGGGACAGCCACTAACCTCCGGGGTCACTTACCGGGTCGATCCCGGCCGGATTATCGATAAGCCGCTACTTGTGGGTCAACCGGTGGAGGAAATTTCTGGCTTTGCCAATGAGAGTTTCCGGATCACAAATCAGCAGATACTTGAGAATCTACGAGGTGTCCAAAAACATCAAAATCTTGAGCTTTCGAGCACACTTTCCGACGAACCACTGACCGGATGCCATATCAATCTCAACATTGAGATGGAAACGGGAACCGGCAAAACGTATTGCTACATCAAGACAATGTTCGAGCTGAACCGGCGATATGGCTGGAACAAGTTCATCGTCGTAGTGCCAAGCATCGCGATCCGGGAGGGGGTATATAAATCATTCGAGGTAATGAAAGAGCACTTCCTGGAGGGGTATCAAAAGCAAGCCCGCTTCTTTATTTACAATTCGAGCCAACTGCATAACCTCGAAAGTTTCTCCTCGGATGCCGGCATAAACGTGATGATCATCAACGTGCAGGCGTTCAACGCGACCGGGAGGGATGCTCGACGCATTGACATGGAACTGGACGATTTTCAGTCCCGCAAACCGATCGACGTGATCCGAGGCAACCGCCCTATCCTCATCCTCGACGAGCCGCAAAAGATGAGCGGTGAAGCCACGATGAGGTCTTTGTCGAAGTTTGGAGCACTATTCATGCTTCGCTACTCGGCAACACACAAAAAAGAATACAACAAGGTACACCGCCTCGATGCCCTCGATGCCTATAACCAAAAGCTAGTAAAGAAGATCGCTGTTCGGGGCATCTCAGTAAAAGGTCTCGCTGGAACCAACGCCTATCTTTATCTGGACAGTATTCAGATCTCGACCAGCAAACCGCCGGTTGCCTCGGTCGAATTTGAAGTGAAGCAGGGAAACGGTATCAAACGGATCACTCGAAAACTCGAAAAAGGCTCAAATCTTTTCGACCTATCGCATGAACTCGACCAGTACGACGGATTTGTTATTTCAGATATAGACGCTCGAACAAACACCGTTAGCTTTACTAATGGCGTTGAGATAGGAACAGGCGAGGTCGTTAATGATCAAAACGAGGAAGTCTTGCGGCGCATACAGATCCGCGAAGCTATAAAAGCTCATTTTGAAAAGGAAAAGATGCTCTTTCATCAGGGCGTTAAGGTTCTCTCACTCTTCTTTATCGACTCGGTCGCGAAATATCGACAATATGGCGAGGAAGGCGAATTGCCGGGCGAATACGCACGGATGTTTGAAGAGGAATATGCGATAGAACGCGACAAAAATCTCCTGATGATTGACCAGCCGTATAACAACTATCTAACGGCGATCGCGACAAACAAAACGCATAATGGGTATTTTTCCATTGATAAAAAGACCAGCCGAATGGTTGATCCGTCGATCGAAGGCCGGGGCGAAACAAAAGGCGAAGCCAATGATATTAGTGCTTACGATCTGATCCTGAAGGACAAAGAACGATTGCTTTCATTTAGCGAACCGACGAGATTTATCTTTTCGCATTCGGCACTCCGCGAAGGTTGGGACAACCCAAACGTCTTTGTCATCTGTACGCTAAAACATAGCGACAACACGATCTCCCGCCGTCAGGAAGTCGGCAGGGGAATGCGGATAGCGGTAAATCAGGATGGCGACCGTATGGACAACCCCGCCACCGTTCACGATATAAACGTCCTCTCCGTGGTTACTAGCGAAAGCTACACCGAATTTGTCACCGCACTTCAGAAAGACATTCGCGATTCGCTGTCATCGCGTCCAAAGGTCGCAAACGTCGCCTACTTTACCGGAAAGATACTGCGAACTGATGAAATAGATGTTCATGTTACGCCCGCAATGGCCCAGCAGTTGGAGTTTTACCTTATCCAGAATGGATACGTCGACATTGAGCGGAAGATAACTGAGAAATATCACGAAGCCCGACAAAACGAGGAGCTTGCTGATTTGCCCTCGGCCCTTGTCGAGCAAGGCGAACAAGTTTTCAAACTCGTCGACAGCGTATTCAGCGATGCTCAAATGCCCGAGATTGCAAACGACCTCGATACCAAGGTAAATCCGTTGAACGACAACTTTAAGAAGAAAGAATTTCAGGAACTCTGGAGCAAGATAAATCAAAAGGCCGTGTACACGGTGGGGTTCGATTCAACAGAACTTGTTGAGAAATCGACTGTCGCGTTAAATTCGCATCTGCGGGTGGCGAAGCTCCAATACATGATCCAGACCGGCCAGCAGACCGATGACACAACATTTGACGCCTTACAGGCTGGCGAAGGATTTACGCTCACAAATACCGCGAATGCGGACGTGGATGCCTCGGTTCATTCGGCTGTCTCCTATGACCTTATCGGCAAGGTCGCCTCAGGCACAAAGCTAACTAGAAAGACGATCGGCACTATCCTTTCCAGCATACAGCCCGCAATCTTCGAGCAATTCAAACAAAATCCCGAGGATTTCATCGCAAAGGCGTCAACTCTGATCAACGAGCAAAAGGCCACGATGATCGTTGAACATCTCGCCTACGATCCGATAACTGAACGGTACGAGAGCGACATCTTTACTCAGGACAAGACGAAACATGATTTCAGTCAGGCGGGTGAAAAGCTAGAGCGGCATATTTACGATTATGTCTTTACCGACTCCAAGATCGAGCGGGCTTTCGTAACAAATCTGGACACCAGCGAGGAGGTCGTCGTCTACGCAAAACTCCCTCGCGGATTTGGTATCCCCACACCCGTTGGCGATTACAACCCCGATTGGGCAATCTCGTTCAAAGAAGGCTCCGTAAAACACATCTACTTCATCGCCGAAACCAAAGGCTCAATGTCGTCAATGCAGTTGCGGCTCATCGAACAATCAAAGATCGACTGTGCCCGCAAGTTTTTTGCGAAAATAACGTCTGACCAGGTCAGATATAACGTCGTTACAGACTATGCGGCGTTGATGCAGTTGGTAAGCTAGGAATAAAACGCCATTACGAAAAAGATCGCCGCAAAAGTGAAAGTGATTCGGAAGGGGGAACTTGTTGATCCGAGATCAACGCAGATTCGCTCAGATCAGGCAGAAAGGTTAAAACAAGAACGGCAACCTGAGAGCAGGCGAACTGATGCCCGGGACCACATTAAACTCATTAGCAACACGCTTAATCAACTCTATACGACGGGTAAGTTGATTGAGTGCGCAAGCTGTAAAAAGCTAAGTTCCACGAGGCGAATGTTCCGTTACAACCAGAGTTCTCGTGGATCGATTATTCTTTGCGAGATCTGTCATGACCAAGCTGAGATAAGATCATTCTACAATCTAGATGCCCTTGATTCCCGAAGGAAAGATCAAGGTAGGCTAAAAACAATGAATTTTAGGTCTGGTTTACTTGCTGGCCGCCTTCAGCCGCGATATTGACTTGATTCGCGTTATTTACTGGCGAATATCGTCGGAGGTCACGAAGCTGCCGTAATGTACGCATCTAGATTCGATTCCAGCGATCTGCCATTTGCACGGCGTCTTCGAGTGTCCCTTTTATTTGAGGCACTCTGAGCCCGTCAAGTTTTCAGGACAAAAAAGTCTCTTGATCTCCTTTTTGATTTGTATCTAGCAGTCGTGGCTGTGGGAATGTGGGAAAGCCGCTTTGGGCTTTTCCAAGCGATTGTGGAAATTGAGGGAAACCTCTC
Source organism: Pyrinomonadales bacterium (assembly GCA_038212935.1). Taxonomy (GTDB): domain Bacteria; phylum Acidobacteriota; class Blastocatellia; order Pyrinomonadales; family Pyrinomonadaceae; genus OLB17. The sequence continues at coordinate 29,218 of JBBQTV010000015.1, forward strand.
TTGA
>JBBQTV010000016.1:0-29161 GCA_038212935.1 Pyrinomonadales bacterium
TTATTCCCTTTGCCGCAGAGGATCAGGATCGACTTGCCTTTGACGCTGCCGCCGAGTTTTTCGGTGATGACGCGGGCGACGGCGTGGGCGGCGTTTTCCATCAGGATGATGGAAGGGATGCCGTAGCGTTCCGTCGTCAAGCGATCGACCTCGCGCATTTCGGCGGCTGTCAGGACCTTTTGCATACCGTTAAGTTGCCACGATATCGGCCGGAGTTCAAATTCTGCTGCAAACGAAAAAAACCGCACCCAATTGAAGGTGCGGCTTAGTTGATTTTCGGAGATGATGAATAGACCTCAACGGCGATAATGGCATTCTTAATGTTTGCCACTGTGCTTGCTAACCGTTTGCTTCCGTTCACTTTATACAAAGGTCTATTCGCCGCGAGTTTCCAAAAATTTCGGAAAATTGGCGAACGGCTCACTCGACCCTGGCGGTGATGATGAAAAACTTCCCGTTTACAAGCGCTCTGACCTCTTTGAATTGCTTGCCGGAGATCGTCCCGGCGAAGGTCGTTTCGGCTTTGGTCGATGCAACGGACTGGAGCGGGCGAAGGTCCATCCCGACGACATCGCCTAGCTCGGCCGCTGTCGGAAAGTCGCATTCGCAGATGAAGTGAAAATAATTGGCCTTCCCGTCCTTGAAATGAATGTAGAGCTTGCCTGCGTCGAGAGCCCAATCCGAACGCGTCTCGCCGGACGAATCATCATCAGTGAGCTTCGATGAACCATACGGCTGGCCCAGAACGCCCATGATCTCCGATTCACGCTTTCCAGCGAGCTCGGGGATATCGATTGCCTTAACAATTGTCTCTGCGGCCTGCGTCGGTGCCGCCACAGGCGTGGGCGTTGGTACGTTGTAGCCGGGCGGTTCATTCGCCCCGCCGCACGCGGCCAAAACAACCGCCGCAAAAAGTAATGCCAAATCTGCTCTCATTCCGCGACACAAATAACATGACGCCCATATCCGGCACCGAATGTGGGCGTCATAAAAAATGGTGATCCCGGGTGGATTCGAAACACCGACCTTCCACTTAGGAGTTGAGAGGACTGGCGTTCAAAATTAGTGCGATTTGCGTGCGAGCTAGTCATTTGTTGGGTTTGTGTGTTTCATAGACGGCACAATTGGATGTCAGAATATCATAATGAGAGTTCAGTTATGTAGAAAAAGTATGTAGAAGCATTTGAACGGAGGACGGTAGATCCTCGACATCGTGTGACGTTCTCGGACGATCACCTCAAATTCTACCCCGTTCGATTGTTTAAGTTTCTTCCCCTGAAACCGCAGTCCTTCAAGCTCCAGTGAATATGTTCCATCTGGCTCCAGCGCTTTAGGGTCCTTCAAAGAAATCTGCACTCCAAACGTCGGAGAGTATAAATGATCCCGGGGACGAACAGACTCTATATCGATTCTTGCAGGTATAGCCAGATTTATAAGCATGAACGAAGGTGCTAACTCCGATGAATTAATATCTTCAGCCTTAGGATCTGATCAAAACGTATGGAAATGGTCCATCCTGGCTGGGGTCCACCGTAGGCAGCACTACAGGTATAACTCATATGTTCGATTGCGAACCTTTGTGGTTTCTTGTGCAAATGATAGTACCGAGAAAAATGCAAGAGCCATCACATGAGTGAAGACGAAATACAAATTTGTAATAAGTACTTTTCAGGGCGTCATTGTTCTCTTTTTATCCTGCTATTCATCCGTGGTGATGAGCCAAAGTATGAGCTATAGAATCTGAAACGGTAATCAGGATTGAAATTTGTTAAGGGATTATCCGCCGTGAATGCGTCTGCACGATCGTAATGACTCTGTTTACGGTTGTACCTGTCGTGATATTGAGTAACCAGGTCCCGGACATAAAAAATCCTTTACTTGGAATGCCTATGTCACGGTCAGTAAGTATGTCGTGCCTTAAGCGATTCAATGAAATTAGATTCATAATTTGGGCGTCTTTCAGAGATTTTGTCGGGTTTATCGAATCAGCGTTGGAAACCTGATTGATACACCTTAAAACCACATCGATTGCGTCATCATCTTGCATGTTTTGCATTCAATTTCTCCTCCATCGTAAGTCTATCGGAATCCTATGAAAATTCTGGCTTTCATGGAACTAAAGTCCATTCTCTGATCACAACGCAGATTTCGTCACACTTCTACTGCGATTTCGGTAGCCGGATCTCTCGTAGTTTAGTGGATGACAATGCCGGTCGAGATTCGGACTTGTTTTGCTTGGTCATCAAAATTGGGGGATGAGCCCAAAATCTTTGCACGGTGTCCTGTTTAAGGGGTTCCGAAAGGCTCCATTCAAAAAGAGTCGTGTGCTGGATGTTCTTCCGAGCTGTTCCGGCAATCTGCTCTCGTAAGATCCCCGCAATATCGGTGTTTTGTCACTTCTCGATGGTTAATGACTTCGGAGGGCGGAATCTTACAGGTGTATTAACTTTTTTAGATAAATTGACGACTTTTAGATCAGAATGAGAATTGTTGATACGAATGTTTGCGAAGATGTACGCGGTGCAGAGGGCGGCAGCCGAGCGAAAAATCGGACTTCTAGAGGGGCTTTCCCGGATTCCGAGTACGGGAAGTACCCGTATTTGGTTGGCAGGTTTCTGCGGCTTCTGGCGGCGGACGCCGAGGAACATCAGCTTTGCGGCACACGCGAGTAGTGCGTTAAAGAACAAGAATTATTTATCGCAGTGTTTCTCCTTAGTTCTTCAGCTAAATTGCAATTACTTCTGCTTGGCCGTTTGCAGAAATAGCGAGTTGTTTTAGACGGTGGCTGCGATAGGCCTTCGCCTGCGTCAAGTGGCCTGCGTAGAACGCAACCTCTTCCTGACAAGTAAGTTTTGTTTTCGAAGGAATGGTGATACCCGCTGGGATTACCAGATCGGGTGCAATATTTGCTCCAGAGCCAATATATGTTGCCGCACCGACTCTGGTACGCGCTCCAATTTTTACGCCATGCTCGATCGAACAACACGGGTTGATCTTAACGCCGTCTCCAAGAATCGACTTAAGTCCAACCGCAACTCCGACACCGACTTCGACATTCTCTCCTAATTGAACTCCCGGTGCGATCATTGCAAGGTGCCCAACCAACGCTCCGTCTCCAATTTTGACCGAATCGACGAGGATTGTTCCGTCCGGAAAAGCGATGTTTGTACCAATAGTCGCTTTGTTTGAAAGGTATGCCCCTTTGCCTAATTCCAGCAAGGCAATATCTCTGATCCAAGTGTCCGGATAAGATGTGAAGCTCATTTCTCCCCGATACCCAAAGAGACGAAACAACATCGCTTTCAGGGGTGAAATTGAAAGGGCTACAAAAAAGATCGGAGTAAAATAGTACACTGATGTCCAGCACAAGCCGTACAAACGCCTGTGAAAATAAACCCGATTTCCCAGGTGACGCGGAAAACGACCCGGGACGATCGATTTCTTATGAGGTAAACTTAGCATCCCCGCAATAAGAACAAAAAGAAATGTGTAAAGTATCGGGGAGAACAGAATTACTCCGATCTGAAAGATTCCGTTGGAGAACGCCGCGGCTAGACTGATACAAATTCCAAGCGGAACACAAAAGATCAGGAACAAGTAGATCGGCAACAGGACTTTGCACGCGATCTCTCTAAATTTCGAGTTTTTCATAAGTTTACCCGTAAGTCGCTTTTCAAGCAGGACCTTCCTTTAGGGGGCGGGTGAGCCCACAAGCTGTTCTCTGCGTCCAGTTTGACAGGATTCCGAAAGCTCCATTCCAGAGTCGTATGCTTGATGGTCTTCCGGGCTGTTCCGGCGATCTTCTCTCCCAAGATCCCCGGAATATCCGCTTTTTGTCACTTCTATTTGGTTAATGACTTAGGGGAGCGGAATCTTACAGGTTTTTCAAATATTTTCTACGGAATGCATGGAACAATAAATAAGCGAGTTATGGGCGGAGTCGAGTGCTTTGGGAGATCTTCGGGAGAAGAGTGAGGGCGTTGAAGGCGAGCGAAAAATTGGATTCCTAGAGGGACTTTCTTAGGTACTGAATGCGGGAAGGACCCAAAAACGAAACGTAACTCATAAAAAAGGCCGCCTTTTCAGACGGCCTCGGAGGAGGGCCTTACGGCCAAGTGGCAGAACGCAGGTTCTGCATTTCAAGGGAGATCATCTTACGAACGCATTTGGCACGGGGCGGTCGCCTGTTGCGCCGAAGGTCGTGATGATCGTGCCCGAAGTCGAGCCCTGCACATACCAAGTATTTTCCGATGGCCGGAACACCGCGGCGTCCATCTTTCCGTCACCGTCGTAATCGCCGGGGACCGGGAAGTCCGTTGAGACGCCGAACGGGAAAGCGAAGAATGAGTCGTCTTCTGACCGGACGACGTACCATTCACCCGTCGATGGCCGCCAGAACGCGAGATCGGCCTTGCCGTCGCCGGTAAAATCTGCAGGGACCGCTTTGTCGGTCGCAGAGCCAAACGCAAACGCTCGATTGCCGCCGTCGGAGCTTCGCTGATACCACCACTCACCGCTACCCGAACTGCCGGTCGGACGATAGATCGCGATGTCGGTCTTGCCGTCGCCGTCAAAATCCGCCGCGACCGGCTTGTCGCCCGCCGCACCAAATGGCGTTGTCTTCACCTGGCCGTCCGATGACCTCAGGATGTACCATGTCCCCTCGGAGGGCCGGTAGACTGCGGCATCGGCTTTCCCGTCGCCGTCATAATCTGCCGGTGTGGGGATGTCGCCGTTCGCTCCGAACGGAAATGCGTAGTATGAAAAGTCCTCGCTTCGCAAGACGAACCACTCGCCGCTTGAGGGCCGCCAGAAGGCCATATCCGTTCGACCGTCGCCGGTGTAATCCGCCGGGACGATCACGTCGCTCGACGAACCAAACGGCGCCGCACGATTCCCGCCATCCGAGCTCCTGCCGTACCACCACTCGCCAGCCGTTGGCCTGAAAATACTCACATCCGTCTTCCCATCACCGTCAAAATCGAACGGAGCGTCAAACGTAGTGGGGGGAGCGAACCAGTTGGGCTGCGCATCGATGGCCGGGTCGAAGGTCTGACGCTCAATTCCCGAACCATCAGCGTTCATTGTATAGATGTCCCAGTTGTCATCTTCGACTCTCGCAAAAACTATTTTCGCTCCATTGGGCGAATACGATCCGGAGTTGTCCACGCCGACGTGATTAGTCAGCCGGACCGGAGATGAACCATCAGCATTGATCTTATAGATCTCAGGATCGGCGTCCCGATTCGAGGTGATCAAGAGGCTGTGGCCGTCAGGCGACCAACTGCTTGGTGTATCCGCTCCAGGCGTGAAGGTGATGCGCGTAATGTTCGACCCGTCGGGGTTCATCACATAAACGTCGGTATTCCCTGCCTCGCCCCTCTGGCTAGAAAAGGCAATCCTGTCGTTAACCGACCAGATCGGCAAGAAGTCAGCCCCACCGCCAGTGGTCAATTGCTGAATATCGGTGCCGTCATCGTTCATCACGTAGATTTCGTTGCTAGCCGGATCCGCCCCGCCTGAATTAAAGACGATCTTCGTTCCGTCCGGGGACCACGAAGCCCCGTATTCTCGAGCGCCGTCGTTAGAAGTTAGCCTCTTCACGTTCGAACCGTCGGCATTGGCTATGTAAATATCCCCTGAGAAATGATCCCGTTCCGAATAGAACACGAATCGCTTTCCATCGGGCGACCATTTCGGCAGCTCGTCAAACGACGGGTTAAAGGTAAGCCTAAGCTGGTTTGAACCGTCCGAATTCATCTTGTAGATCTCCTGGTCGGAATCGCGGAAGGAAATGAACACGATATCCTGATCGGTCTCTATCGGGGCCGGCGGATGGTACCAGTCGGTGAGGAAATCGGTTGCCGCGTTAGACGTAAGACGAACCACATTGGTCCCGTCCGAATCCATCACGTATATTTCACCGGTCGCCGTATCTCGTCGGCTGTGAAACGCAATACGGCTGCCGTCAGGTGACCAGAACCCGTTATATTCGAGTGCAGAATTGTTGGTCAAGTTAATGACCGAGCCACCGCTCAGCGATACTTTCGCGATCTCATATTCCGCCGCCGTTGCTCCCCGCTGTAACAGCAATACGGTGGAACCGTCGGGAGAGACGGCGAGGTTCTGGTAGGTGACACCTCCGCCGGAGGCGGTCAACGGTATCTGATTCGATCCGTCTACGTTCATGACGATCGCATCGAATACCGAAGCTGACTCGTTCGATCGACCGAACACTATCCGGGAGCCGTCAGGAGTAAACTGGGCACCATCGTCATCGCCCAAACTGTCCGGTGTAAGGTTGGTTGCTGCCGACCCGTCCGGGTTAACGCTCCATACATCACATACGTACGATCCAACAACGCAGCGTGCAAATGCGATCTTTGAACCTGTCGGCGACCAGTCAGCGATATGATCTTCAAGATCGCCGGGTTTCGTGATCTGCAGCTTTTCGCTCCCGTTGGCATTCATTGTCCAAAGTGGAAATGAAGTCCCGGTTGTTTTCCGCGCATAAAGTATCTTCTGTCCGTCGGGAGACCAGTCCCAAAACCTATGAACTGCCTCACCCTCGGTCACAGGAATTTGACCGCTACCGTCCGGATTCATCGTCCAGATCTGATGATCCGTCGAACTCACCACTCTTACGAACGCGATCTTAGTCCCATCCGGCGACCACTTCGCTCCCGATTCATTCTCCACCGAATTCGTAAGACGATTCTGAGCGCTCCCATCAACATTCATCCGATAGATCTCCGTATTCCCATCACGGTTGCTCGTAAACAGTATCGGCTGATCGTTCAAGCCCGTGGTGATCATTTCAAAGTCCCCGACTTCTGAAGTGGTCAGATTGTTGTACACAATATTTAATGGATTAAATGCGAATCCCTGTATCGTAGGAGTAACTGTGTAATTTCCGCCGGAAGACAGGTCGCTAAACGTATAATCGCCATTTGCATCTGTGACCTGCGTCGCTGCGGTCGTACCGGTTAACGACACCATTACACTGCCAACACCGACTCCGTTTGAACTTATCCGGCCGCTTATCGAGGGCAAAACTAATGGGGGCGCCGTCATCGGCAAGGTAGCTCCGAACGTACAGACGTCGCTTGGATCAGATGTATAGGCTTGTCCCCCAACCGTGATGCTAAGGCTACGCGCCATCTTGGTACTTGACCAATTTCCCGAGAACTGGGCATTGACAAGTGTCCCTCGAGGGTCCGTCTCGGAGATCGTTCCGCTTAAAGAGCGCGATTTTGTTCCTGCGGTGGCTGTGCCATCTAGTTGAACTGTGCCGGAGACCGGCTCCGGTTTGCCTGTTTCCTTGTTAATTACCAGAACCGTGACATTTAGATTTCCGGTGATTATCCCAGGAGCCGTTTCGGTGATCGTGAAATTGGCTTGGCTGATCTCCGCCGAACCTTCATCCTTTTCGAACGTACACGGGCCAAGCGTTCCATAATTTTCATTCGGAGACATGTATGTTGCGCTGTAGGTACCGCTCAAGTTGCTGGTAAACCCGCGAGCTTCAGATCTAACGTGATAAGAAAATACTGCCGCGAGACATATTGCGCATGCTGTCGTTGCCAGAAAGTAGGTTCGATAAAGTTTGTTGTAGGCCTTACTCATTTTGGGTGTCTCCTGCGTACGAGAAAGAGATCCGACTGTGATCTGGCAGCCGGATCTCTAATGGATTAATGAATCACAATGCCGAATGAAAATCGGACGTTGTTTTGCAGTTTGCCGTCGAGTTCGAAGTCCTCAAATTCGCGACCTTTCACGTAGGTAGGGTTATAGTCGACCTGAAAGAGTCGGATGTCGACACGTCTGCTCACGCGAACATCGACTCCTCCGCCAAATGCCAACGCAAGATTATTCTCGCTGTACTTGAATGTGGGTGATCCGAAAACCTCTACGAGAGCGGGGCTTTCCAGAGTCACCGTTTGTTTGGCAACCCCTGCCATGATATGCGCAAACGGCTTGACGCGAGGGCCATCCTTGCTGTTGTTCTTGATCTGGATCCCGCCGAGGTAGTTCGAAATGCGGTATTTAATATTGAATGGATCGCCTTCGAAACTTCCATTCTCGCTTTTGCTATGGGTCGCAAAGTCGAATTTAGCTCCGACGTATTTTGAGAAGTTGCCTGTGAGGGACAGGTTTACCCCGTTGGCTCCGAGCCGTTTTCCAAAAGACGTATCGAACTCATCGCCGAGGTCTTCGCTGGCGAGGCCCGTATCGACACGGTTGTGTGAAAACCCGCCAAAGAATTCGACGCGGTTTATCTCGTCCGTATTTTGTGCGATCGCCAAACCGGCACAACCGAACAACAGTAATGTGCAAAACGTGATGTGTGGAACTATATTTTTCAATTGTTTATCCTCTTTTTGTTTTTGGTAGTGAGAAACTTGTAAAGAACTCCGTGACGAGCACCGTAAACCAAAGACGCACGGTTGTCTTGCCGTTTATGCGGACGCTCAATTATCGACATTGGGGATGAACCTAGACGCTGTTCTCTATGTCCCGTTTCAGGGGTTTCTAAAGGCTTTTATTTCAAAAGAGTGGTGTACTTGACGGTCGTCCGAACCGTTCGGTCTAACTACTCTCCTTAGATCCCCGCAATACCGGTTTTTGTCACTTCTATTTGGTTAATGACTTAGGGGAGCGGAATCTTACAAGTTTTCTTAATTATTTTTTGAAAAAGGATGGACGGATATATAACTGAGCGAGTTACGGGCCGGTCTGACCGTTTTCGGAGATCTCCAGGAGGAGAGTAAGGGGGCGGATGGCGGGCGAGGAATCGGATTCCTAGAGGGCTTTCCCCGTAACGGATAGCGGGAAGGACTTTTATTGGCGGGCGGAATTCTGCAGCTCGCGGCGGCGGGACTGGCGGCGGACGCCTACCAATATAAGAATCGCGGCGAGGATCGTTGAGGTTGCCGTCACGATGTACAAACGGACGTTTGATGCGAATGCGACCTTTACGCGATTGTCGCCGGAGGCTGTGAAGGCTGCCCAGTAGAATGGCGAGTTGTAGCGTGGATCGTTATACATTCTTATCTGAGCCTGCCGTAATGCCGCGGCGGCGGTCAGGCCGTCGTCGGCCATTCCCCGATAAAATTCTGTCATTAGATCTTTGGTCGCGTTGTCGTCCACCTTCCAGAGACTGGAGACGACGGATCTTGCACCGGCTTGAAGAAAGGCGTTGTTTAGGCTCATAACGCCTTCACCTTTGATCTCTTGGCCTAGGCCCGTATCGCATGCGCTCAGTACCACGAGATCGGAATTCAATCTCATTCCGTATACATCCTGCAATCGAATGAAACCACCCTCTGGCTGCTTTCCTTCTTTGTTGTAAAGGGATAGTAGAATTCCGGATAGCTCGGGTCGTTTCTCGTCGATCAAGCCATGTGTAGCGAAGTGCAGAACCTTGTATTCTTCTATGCCGCCGTTCAGTACTCCGTCTCGATTTGCCTCAAAACCTGAACGAACGGTCGCGCGATCTCGTCCGACGACATCGCTTATCGAGATAGCCTCTTGCTCAGAAGCTGGAAGCCTCGGCATAGATTCGAGCGACTCGATCGAGCGAAAGGGTGACAAAACTGTCGCCAAAACACCGCTGTTCGTGTCGAGACCGGCGATTCTTTCGTCCGATTTAGAAAAGACTGGGTCCGCAAAAACGAGCAGATCTTTTGTCGGCTTTCTCGCAAACCTTCTCTCCATCCGCAAGACCTCTAAAGCCGAGGCCGACGGCGAATAAACAACTTCGTTCGTCAACAAGATCGGCTCGTCTCCACCCGAACCGGGCATCGGCAATGCACCGAGCGGAAAATAATGCAGCCTACCATCCGCTACGACGATCAGCTTCTTCCCGGCCAGTTTATCCTTTGCCTCACCGAGCAGTTCGCTGCTAAGGTTGCGAGCTTCCGTTTCGTATTCACTTTCCGCGTCTGCTAACCGCTTCTGGTAAGCCTCCAACGACTCGCCCTTCATAAACTGTCGGCTCGCAAGCAAGCTACGCAACTTATCAACCCTGGTTTCGATCCTTTCGCGTGCGGGTAGATAATACGAAGTGACATCGAGCTTATCCACCACCCACAGATAGCTCTCTTCCGCACCAAGCGAAAACTGTAGCAAGACGGAATCCTCGTCTAGCACATCCGCTTGAAAACGTTCCACATCAAATGGTTCCGGATTCTTGATGGCGGAATAAATGGGGCTTGCCAGCTTAAGCTGTGCCCGGATTTCGCTCAGCTGGATCTCGAGACCTAGAATCGTGTGCTCAACACCCTTAGCTTCATCCGGATTTCCGTCACTATTTAGAAGATCAGTAAGCCGATTTAGCGTGGCGTTGAGTGAAGTGTTCAATTCAAATTCAGTTCTAACGAGTCCTGGATCAGCATCGGCTGTAAAGTCTACCCCTTGCGTCGACAGGTTCTCCAACATTGTTCGGGCGATCGATGACTCTTTTGCCTTTAAAGCACCGATGCGGGCGTCCTCGTCTTGCCGGCGGCTCATCAGCAAGGATATATAGAACTCGTACTTTCGCGAGCTGCTAGAATACAATGCTCTTTTCAGACTTGGGTGCGGTACACTTGAACCGAGATCCTCTGATAATCGTATCGATTCGCGAATCTTTTCCAATGCATTCTCGGATCGATTTTCTAAAAGATCAAGCCGGGCTAAATTGTAGAGGTTTTCGGAAAGTTGAATGTGATCCTTTGACTTCCGATTTAATTTGAGGCCAGAACCAAAATGATCTCTTGCGGATTTATAGTCATGTTTGTTTGTATAGGCAAGACCTATTAGGTTGTATAGATCCGAAAATTTGACCCCGATTTCATCGAAAATTCTACTAGCTTCTTTGTAATCTTTTATAGCACTGTCGAAATTTCCCTCTAAAGAGGCTAGATTCCCAAAACCTTGTTTTGTGACCGCTATACGAAGTTCGTCACCCGATTCCCGCGCTAACTGTTCAGTGAGAATTAATGTGTCGCGGGCTTTTTGCAGATCGGGCTGAAGAAGATAGACCTCAGCAAGACTTGTCAACGTTGTTAACTTACCTAACGAATAGTCCGCTTTCTCGTAGAAAGGTATCGAACCAAGGAAGTAATATTCAGCAAGGTCCAAATCTCCATAATCCAAATGAATCTGACCCATTGCATTGAGTATTCTAGATCTTTCCAGCCATTCGAAATCCTTCGGAAACATTGCATCGGATCTACGGAAGAATTCAAGCGCCAGCTGTTTTTCGTTGCCAAAGTATTTCACAAACGCTAGGCCAAAATAGGAGAGAGCAATACAACGAGCATTTTCAGCTGCTGAGCACTCGCTCAACGCCGAATTCATCATTTCCTCGGCTCGATTGAATTCGCCGGTTCGCAAATAGGAATATGCCAAATACTGAAGCACCTGGCTTTTGAAAGTTGGTTCGTTGACGTTGTGTGAGGCGATCGTCGCTTTTTCGAGCGTGTCGATGGCATTCGACATTGTGTCGTGATAGTACTGGAACATACCGCGACTGAATAGAGAATAGGCAGCCGCGGTGGGCGACGATTTATCGGTGACCAATACGGAAGCCTTTTCGGAATAGTGCCATGATGCTCGCTTGTCGCCTTTCTCTAAATTGAGTAATGAAAGCAAGCTCAGCGTAATGATCTCTTGATCAGATAGTCTGTGGGATTCTGCCAATTGGAGGGCACTTTTAAGACGGTCAATAGCATCGCCATATCGTGCATCGGTTGACTCCAACTTAGCTGCTTCGTGTTCGCAAGAAACGGCATTAGCATACTCCCCAAACGTTGCCCATTCCTTTGCACACTTCGCGAAAAGTCCGATCGCGTCCAAAATAGATCTTTTCTCCCAGACACGGGCTTTGGCAATCGCGTTGGTTTCCAAAGTGACTATATCCGGTCTATCCATACCGATAATACGACCTGACAGCAATGTGATCGACACAATGCACAAAACTGCACATTTACAGATTCGATAGATCGTACAATTCATTACCGATTTTTTCTCAGATCGAGGTCATCAGGGCCTTCAGGTCATCCAGGTACTCTGCCTTCAATTCGTCAGCAATACTAGAGCTTTCAATTGCTTTCAACAAACCTGTGTGCAGTAGATGATCAGACGATTCTATATCCGACGCCTCTAAATTGCTCAATAGTCCCTCTATGGTCGGTTCTTCCAAATCGCTCAACATTCGATGCAGAACCTGTACGTCTTTTTCCCCGGACGCGTTTATCATTTCATTCTCTGAAAGTCTCTTTAGGAACAAGTCGATATTATGTTTGACCTGTCTTGAGTGGGAAATTTCTAAAACAGTCTGACGTCCAGAAGAGGTTTGATCGTTACGAGACTCACCGCCTTGTGAAAACCGAACATGTTTCGAAGTGAAGCCCGCTCGATTCCACCTAAACTCATAGTTTTTCAGCTTCATAAACCGATGCAAGAAGACGCTCATATCATCGATCATTCGTCCGCTGTTCGGCGGTTGACGCCCGCTGTTCGGTGGTTGACGCCCGCTGTTCGGTGGTTGCCTCTCGCTCGTCGTTTTCTCGAAGCTAGCAGAAGACATTTCATCGTCCAACGGATATGCACTTGTGTATGACTCATACACAAATCTTGTGCTATCGGCGATTGTATTAATAGGCATTTGCGAAACTTTTGGAGCAGTTCTAAAAGTTACCTTTCCAAGATACTTCTCCAGAAATTCCTTCCACTTTCGTCCTGCGTCTTCCGATCGAACGAACACTAGCCTCTCATAATCATGAATGGCTGATTCTAAACTAGACAGAGACCAAGGAAAGAACAGAGAAATACCATTAGAGAACTGAAAGTCACCGCCGGAAAAGCCCGTCAACAGGACGCACTCCCGAATACTTTCGATGAGTTCCTGACACGCATCTTTAACTTTATGCATCGGTTCGATAGCTTCCGGGGGATATTCGCCATTTTGCAGGTCGATTTCCTGTACAAGAAGTTCGCAAAAATCGACAAGGTCTATATTCTGCTCAAGCATGTAAGTTTGACACGTCCAATGAACGTAGGTGATAACTCTCCTCATTTGATGGAATAAGAAATCTGTACCGTTATTCGAAAAACAAGAATCAAGAGCATCAACAAAAGTAAGGAAGGCGGGCTTGACCCTCTTTTCTAATACACCTAAATCCCACGCGGATATGTCAACCGATATATCAGCGAGGGCAAACTTGTTCTGTTGCTTGATAAACTCCTCAACAAAGCTGATCGCGACTTCCTTGGGTTCGGTGTTTGATTCGGATTTAAGCCGGCCCATCAAGATCTCAGCATAGTTCCATCCTGACGTTGGAATACTACCTTCGGAAGCAACCATATACGATGCAAACTCCTGGAATTGGTATCCGATCTCTAACGAACTCATTGTGCAACTATCGAATCCCAATAGATCAAACTTCTTGCCTAAAACGACTTTTGTTTGATTCTCTTTTGTATTCCTTGTCCCCTGCTCGGAATTTTTCTGTTCGTCATCTTTCGCCCTTCGATCCAATGCTGCTTGATCTGAGGTCACCCTTTGAAACATGTAACGCAATTCAGGGTGTGTCATGTACGAGTCCGCCTTGGCGTCTTTGAAGAGTCCCCAATTCAAAAAACCGATCGAGTGCCCGGAAAAAACGAAAGCATATTTTTTTTTGAGCCTCGCCTCTTCAGGGTAACGGCGAACGACCCAATCGATGAAATTGATTATGTTGTTGACAGACGCCGAGTTTTCGTTGAATTCGGCGTCGACGTTTATCAACTTTTTCTCGATCTTGTGGGATTGATAAAAATTAACTGGATTGTTGGGGTCGGAAAAATCGCAATACATAGTTGGAACGTCACTTGAGAGCCCATCAAAATATACGAACAGATCGGCATTTTCATTTCTCGCAGACTTTAACTCTTCCAAAGCATAAACCATCTCAGTACTGAGATTATTATCCCCCGCCATATAGACCATAATTGTCCAGTCTTTCATTGTTTTGCTCTCCGTGTTACAAAATCAGATTGAGAAATTTACCGTAGTTATCAGATGTGGAAGAACGATACCACAAAATTCTTACGGTGAGTTGAGTTATTGCTCTTTTTACCGGTTAATGATTATTCTGAGCAAAATCTTACATTGAAGCTAAAAGAACATCTTTTACTTAACGGTGAAGTAATAAACGGTCTCACTCGCGGTTGAGTTGGTAACGACTGCACGATAATTTCCCGAAGTAAAGATCTGGCGAGGCAGGATCAGGCGGAGTTCGGGTAACACGGATGTGGATAGTGGGGTGATATTGCTCTGTCGAAACACAACAGTCGTGTCACGGTAGATGGTCACGTCATAGCTCGCTGACGTATCGGTTTGAGGCCGCAAAGCGATTTGGAACCTGATGTCCTCGGTCAGTTCCCTGCTTGTGAGTGCTGCGTTCGATGGTGCGGAGCGTAGGGTCTCAGGAACTAGCGTGATCTCTGATAGGCCTTTTGCGTCACTTACGGCACTCGGATCTTGATTTAGTCTTTCATATCGATTCTGTAACGCGATCAGCTCATTATCGGCCTGTGGTCGAGAGAGGAACCATAAGGACGTAACAACGACCGCGATCACTGCCAATGAGGCCGCAGCCAGTCTCAGGCCCGGCATCCGCAAGCTAAACCATTGCAGAACGCTTGAACTTTCATCCGTTCTTGAATGGCTGACTTCGGCTAATTTTACATTTTCGAGTGAATGGCGTAGCAGCAAACCAGTCATCTCGACATTTTTGATCCGCTCGTTAGTAATTAGGTAGTCTGTCCTAAAACGGGCCTCATCCTCTTCTGAAAGTTCGCCGGAGAGGAACGCCTCGATCAGGTCTTCTTCAACGCCCAGGAGTTCGGCCGCAAAATCTTCGTCCTCCATTACACGGAGCTCGATCTCGGTTGATTTGTCTTTCGACAGCGTCCCCAACAAATATTTTTGTAAACTCAAATCAGGCATTTCAATAAAGCCTACCTAACAATACTAATGACTCAAGGCGTCATTTTCTTACAACCGCTCTTTTCTTGTGCACTCTTCCAGACAAGGTCTGAGGATCCTTTTGATCCGATGGATTCGCGTATGAAGTGTTCCGATCGTCATATCGTATTGCACCGCTAATTGTCGCCTCATGTTGATTTTCGACTGCCTTTCTTGACTGTAGTACTCAATTATAAGATCTCCGTCCAAGTTGTTTAGATTGCTTAAACACTCCCGCAGACATTCGACGGCGACATCGGTTGTCGCAACAGGCACCGTTGGAGATTCTACTTCGAACTCTTCGCTCAATTGGAGCGTGCGTTTTTTTTCAGAACGGCAATACTCTAGAAATACATTGCTGGCAAAACCATAGAAGATCGTCGCAGGTCTAGCGTTGGTCGTAAGATCGAGTCCATTGATTCGGCGAATCACCCGATTCATTGTTTCGTCGGCAAGCGTTTCAGGCTCATGACAGCCTTTTATCCGAAAAAATCTTATTAGACCGTCCCGGATCTTTTCGAACCGGACCCCCGCCTCGCCACGGTCGTCCGACAGCCAGTCGAGTAGTCTATCAAAATTTTCTTTCGTTACTTCGCTGTTGAATCTCACCTTTTATTTAGTATATGCAACGGGTTGTCGCTGGTGTTGCTCGCAATCGTCAATGCTGCAATCCAACTGATTGGCGCTGGCGACGTTATTCTAATGTATGAACTGGCTACCTGAAACAAATCGGTTTGCTTCGTCGATTGTCGCTGCGACACAGCTATGTATGAAATGCCACATTGAAGTGCTTCATCTCACTAAACTTGTTGGTCACTGACCAGTCCGCATAATATTTAGTTGTCTTGCGCTACGCGTTGTTATCGTCATGCAACTTCATCGCATATCAAAGAGTTTACCGCTGATAGTTTACCACCGAAATAACTGCGCGTTCCTTCATGGATTAGAGGGTGATTGGACCAACAAGCGAAACAAGTTTCGTTATCGCTTCATTAGACATTGCTTCCTCTAACTGTATCGGGGGTTTTTATACAAAACGTCTTTGTGAAAGCACCGAGTCTGAATACTATCGCTAGAACGATGTCCTCCGCCACAGACCATTTTTCATAGACACAGATCAACGTTCTAATGCATGTCTTCTTAGGTGAGTGTCGCCCTGGCCTTCAATCCTCCACTAGGGAAATCGGAAAGCGAATAGATTTAAAAATGTTTACTTATATTACCAAAATGCTTTGCCTTTGCTGGAACCGTTTTCGTTTGAAAGTTTTGGCCCCGGAATCATTATGACAAAGGAAGATCTAAATATTCAGGGGCGTATCTCCATTCCCGGCTTGTAGATCGCCTTTAATATCCGCATCGCATGCGGAATCAGTTCCAACGTAGAGTCGGTAGACTGTAACTTCATCGATGATGAGTTTGAATACTGGCCTTTCTCTCGAAATAGGTTTGTTTCGATGAACACTGAGGTCGCAGAAGTCGTCAGTTGGTGCTTACGCATTTTCTCGACGGCGATCGAAACGAAATGAATGACGGAGTCTGCTATTTCCCGCAGTGTCTTTACTTCCCCCGCAAACGAGCGGGAACAACAAATATTTTTCCTTCTAGGTTGGATCGGTTCTAGCGGTAGACAGGAATTTCCCCTGAGCTCCTCAACCAGGCGGGCACCAACGACAGTAAGCAGTTTCCTCGCTTGTCTGAAGTTCATATACCGAAGTTGCCGGGCCGATATGATGCCAGAGTTACGGAGTTTGACCGCAGTCCGAGTATTGATGCCCCAAATATCGATGTGGCCGGTTTGTCCATTATCTCGCAATCTCGACCCCTTGAATTGCAACGATTCGCACGGATAGGACGGGTTCCCGCACTACATTCCCTCGGGCAACCAGCCATGTCGGGTCATCTTCGAAACGCCCGTGCCGGTGATCGGCAGTCGAACCTTAACCCATCTGTCCTTGCAGCCTGCCAGCGGAAGAATGTGATCATAAACGGATATGTCGATTTGCTTGCTGCGCTCCGTCGGCGCTTCGAAGACCTTGAAATGATCTCGCAGTTCCGTAACGGCGTAGTTCCTCCGCAACGACCCAACCGACTCCTGAAAACACTCGTTCAGACGGCGTTCTACAATTTTCCGCGCGTGTAACCCTTAACCAGTCTCCTTTTGAACCCGAGACACTAAACACCGTGCGTCCGAGATCTTTGGGAACCGCTTCCAGAACTCCAACTTCTTCCCCGGGGGCCGGATCGAACTTTCACGCTGCTTGCCGGATCGACAACAAATGCAACTATGTCGCATTTCGCTTCCGTTTGTGCCGAGGTGGAAGCCGTCAGTAGGAACGTTAACAGAATGATCAAATGGAGGAGCTTCATACGATTGTTCGAACTTTGCCCAAAATTCATGAAAAGCAGCCGACGAAGTATACAGCGAACAGGCGATCATCTTTGAAGACAGGAGAAGACCGAACCAGTTTACTCATGTATACATTCGACGACTGCCCTTCACGCTGCTCTCATTTTGAGAGCATTTCACAAATCCATCCACCCTTTGCGTTTCGTGAGCCGGTTCACTTAACCACCTTCTCGCATGGTTCAAGACCGACAAACACTCCGTCGCCGTAATCGACTGTTCCGGCCACTACGCCCCTTACAACGATCCTTTCCTTCTCGTACTTCTGATAGTTTTTCTGAACGTCGTCCCAGAGCGCAGGCCTTTCCTTTGAGAAGCATCCAACTGCGACCTTTGTGTCCTTATCTTTGAGGTCGGTCCGATAAGCAGACTTGGCGTTAACGCCCTCAGAGGTCGAGTGTGACTTGTAGAGCCCGGTCACCGCTACCTTCTGGCCCTTCCAGTCGTCGGGCATTAACGAGTATTTCTCGTTCAAAGAGCTTGCCGGCATTGCGCTGCCTGCATCGATGTCGCCTAAATCAGCGGATGCCATTTCCTTCTTGGTCGTGGAGCTATCCGAGTTGCTTGCCGCGGTTTTGTTAGCCGTGGCGGCAGGTTTGATTGCAGATGTGTTTGCGGCCCTGTTGCTCGCACCTGTTGATCCGCTCTGACAGCCTGCAAGAAAAAGGCTCAGTAGAATAAATAGACTCTTATTTTTCATGAACAAAATTCTCCTTTAGATTGAATTATTTGATCCGGTGACTGTTTACATCACCTTCCAGACGAAGTTTCGCAATTTTCCCAGTCATCCCAGTGGCTTCCGCAATACGACGTATGTGGCAACCAACCGGGCCTTCCGTCGGTTCCCTGCTCAGGGAGCAACACCTTGAGCCAAACGCCGGAGCAGCCCTGCAGAATTACGTCTAAACCCGCCCGAACAGTGCCCGCCACAACCGCTTCCGTTTCGGTGCCTGCACTTCCGTAAAACTCGACCGCGTCCGTGCTTTCGCTGCGAGTCTTGACCAAAAGCTGCGATGCCCGAACCCAACCGATCCCCGAAAAGACGACGATTTTCCGGGAGTTTGTTGCGCGAGAGATCTTGATCCAGCCACCTTTCGAGCCGTCAATTATTACTGTCGTACCGGCAGCTTCAGGCGGAATGGTCTTAAGGATCTTAGAATTAGCTCCCGCTCCGCTTCTGACATCGACACCGGTGTTCGCATCAGCGACTAAAGCGGCCGTCGCGCATGCGATTTCTTTTTGCCCGGACGCGAAGCCCGCTCCGAGAACGAATACGCTGAAAATCAATAACAAAACCTTCACTTTGTCGCCTCCTTAAAACCAAGTTGCTAAAAAAACGGGCCATTCACTTCAAGCTAAACGCAGTCCTCCCAAGGGCTGCCGCACCAAGCGCCGGTAGGCATCCAGCCGGTAACCCCTTTGGTGCCTCGCTTTGGGATCAAGACCTTCATCCAATCGCCCGAGCAGCCCATAACCACAACATCAAGGCCGGTCCGAATGCTGCCGATCTCTTCGGTTTCGGTGCGCGGATTACGGTAGTACAGAACAAGGTCGTCGCCACCACCACGTGTTCTGACAAACAACAGCGGAGCGTGCACCCAGCCGACGCCGGAAAAGACAGTCACACGTTTTGCACTAACCGCCCGCGAGATCTTCAGCCACTCGCCCTTGGAGCCCTCGATAAAAACGAGCGTGCCGCCGGCATCGCGAGGTATAGTTTTGACGATCTTGTTATTAAGTCCGGCACCATCGCGAACGTTGACGCCGCTGTGCCGATCGGCAACAAATGCGGCGACGTCGCATTTTGTCTCACTCTGAGCTAGTACCGACCCTGAAAGCACCGTCAGAACTAGTGTAATCTGCTGCACAAATTTCATAGACAATCTCCGCGATAGATCGGTGCACCGCCCGATCGGCATCTTTTTAAACATCGAATCGGCTCCAAGGCTATTCGCTTCCCAGCCTTTTTGCCGCGAACGTCCCGCGCACGGCTTTGTCATTATCATAAACGTAAATCCCGCCGACGATATCGTCATCTCGCACGCTCCCGATCAGGATATTCCCTCTCACATTCGAGAGCCTCACTACGTTCTCCTTGCCGTTTTCGAACAAGTAGATCTCGACCCAGTTGATCCTATCGGCCCTATAATCCTCCGGTTTAATACCAGTATCGGGCCCGGTCGCTATGCCGAAAGCGACTCGCATCTGTTGGGGCGACTTCAGTTTGCCCATAGAGGTGATAGAAGGTTCCCTTAGATCCAGTTCGTAATTGGCGATGACAAACTGCGTTTCGTTTACGTCCTGCCGGCTTTGAAATGCGCTCGATCTCTCCTTCAGTTTGTATTCCTTGTCCGCAATCCTTACAAAGATCTCCGACCCACCGAAAAGGCCGCAGGCAAGCACAAAGAAAAGAATTGCGAGCAAGCACGCGATGGTTTTTTTGTTCATTTCTGTTGCACCTGCCTTACTTGGACTCTCTGCCGGACACTCCCAAGCACATTCGTGCCGGTTCCGACTACTTGACCACCTCACACGGCTCAAGTGTGACTTGCTGCCAGGCTTTGTTCACATCTTTTACCGTGCCCTTGAACACGCGGTCTTTGCGCTTCTCTTTGAGGTCTGCGGGTGGAGTTGTTCGCCCGTCGCAGTTGATCACAACATTTTGGGGCCCGATCTGGACATTTATGGAGTGCTTGTCGCCAGATTGGAGCTTAGACGTGCTGTGTCCGTTGTATTCGCCGATAACGGCAACCTCTTTTCCCTTCCACGCCCCTTCG
The DNA here is from genome assembly GCA_038212935.1 of Pyrinomonadales bacterium. Taxonomy (GTDB): domain Bacteria; phylum Acidobacteriota; class Blastocatellia; order Pyrinomonadales; family Pyrinomonadaceae; genus OLB17. The sequence goes on from JBBQTV010000016.1 coordinate 20,177, forward strand.
TCACCGAAAACCGCGTTGCGAAGCTCGTCAGCCGGGACTGGTTTGTCGAGGCTGATCGCATCGGGTTTCAGATCTGAGACCGGAAGCTCTGGACGCGCCGTAGGGCTCGTGGCCGGTCTTGATGCGATTGCTGGGGTTGACGCTGTGTTCGCCATAGCGGACTTTTGAGAATTCTGCGTTTCCGAATTTCCGCAGCCGACGACGACGAGGAGGGCTGCTATTGCTACAAAAAGGGTTGTGGTGTTTTTCATAGTATCTGATCTTCCTGTTTATCTATTGAGTCTTCTTGCTTTGAAAGTGCCTTTAACGAATTCGTTTTTGTCGAAAACATCGATCTCGCCTTCAATCTCAGTTTCCGTGACAGCTTTTATAATTACCCTGCCGCCAAATTCGGAACCTTGCAGATTTTCGCTTCGGTCTTTTTCCTCTTTTAGGTAGGAAAGAAAAACGTAGGAGACACGGTTAAACGGCTGATCTTTGTACACGTATTCTCCGACCTGCAACTGACTGTCTTCCTCCGCGACTTTGTCGGCTTCGATCTGGATCTCGATGCGGTACTGCCCTTCGGCGTCAATAAGCCGATGGTCTTGGCGTGTAGGATCCGTCAGTTGCAGATCGTAGTTCGCGAGATAGATCCGGTGAACAACGGCCGCGACCCGTTCGTCCTTTTTCACGATGTCAGAATCCTTAAGGATCAGATCCTTCTTGAACGTCGCGAACCTGGTATAGGTCGGCTCGAATGAGACTTCGTGTCCGCCATACCGCATCGTTACAAGGGACGCCGTTGACGATTTCGGACTCTCGTCCTTGCCTCCACAAGATGCAAATATGGCAACGATCAGAAGGGCCGCAAAACCTCGGAATACGGCGGTCAACTCGATCATTTCGCTGCCACGAGTTCGTCGCCGACGAGCTTGTAGATCACAAGCCCCTTGAACTTGCCCTGTTTGTTGAGCTGGTTGAACTCAGCAGCATCGAACAAGACGGAACTGTCCTGCATCGGCCCCGGATAGCTCTTATATTTTTCGAATATGTAAAGCTTGTCCTTCGGGCCGTGACAATACGAACCGCTGGCAACCCGGCGTTTGTAAAGATCGATCGTGGCCGGGCTGCCGCATATGCGGAGATCGGCAAGTTTGAGCCCCGGCTTGTTGTGGTCCGGCACGATCACTACATAGAACTGCGAAGCCTCTACCTTGCGAATTAGAACCAGTTTGTCGACTTCGACCTTATAGATGGAGTTTCCCTGCGCGGTCTCCGTTAATGAGTCGATACTGTTGTATTTGTAAGTTGGCCTTTCGTCGATGAAGAAGGCGATCACCTGGCAAGTCTTCGCCTGAAACGAACGAATCGCTGCGGTTATATCTATGTTGGAACTCCATGCGAGAAATTGCTCGCTCATTGGAGGGTGGGTTTTCTTGTAGGACGTTATATCCCCGCCAACAAGGCACGCCCTCATCTTGGTGATCTTCTCTCCGTCCAGATCGTTCGCAGCCATAATTAGGTACTCGCTGTCTTTGAATTGATCCTGCGAACCTTCCTGGCGTGGAGCAGTTCCGGCCTCTGCCTTTTCCTTCGTTGGAGCTTTCTGCACCTGGTCCTGCTTGGTCTTGTCCTTAGCACGGTTAAGAATGTTGCCGAGCTGCGCAGAGGCTGCCATGCTTCCGGCAAATAGTATTGTTATAGCCATAACGACTCTGATTCTCATTTTATTATTCTCCTGTTTGAATTATGTGGAATTTCGCTTGCGTGAAAGACGATGTCGGATAGGTCATCGAAGAGAGAAAACTCATACGTGTTCTGGGCGAACGAGTACTTCCGATGATGCACACTCAGAATATAAAAGTAGCCGACGGGGATATTCTCTAGTTTGAAATAACCAAGTGAACTTGTGAGCGTAATGTGCGGGGAGCTAAGCGGCCCACCGTACAGTGTTAATGTGGCATTGCTGAGACTCACCCCACCCTTCCTGATAACGCGGCCGCTGATCGAAGCATTGGCCGAGGTCGGTGCAAATGAGTCCGGCGTCCAAAAGCCGCTCCACAGCGCGTAAGAACCGTTGGACATTTGCGGTCTGACAGTCGGTTGGCCGACGGTGCTTTCCAGCGAACGAGCACCACCGAGGATTTGACCACCGCCGCCTGCGATGACGGTCCTTTCGAGCGTATATCCCCCGCCGCTTGCGATCTGCGCGTTCCCGGGCAGCGGAAGCATTAGGCACAGAAAGGCCGCGATGATGAACGAAATGCTTTTCATGCTAGTCCTCCTGTAGGCGACAAACCGGAGCCGAGCTGTTCTGTGCGCAGATGATCAGCTTTAATCCTTCGATCACATTCTTATGCTCTTCGAACTTTTCTTGCTGCGCGTCAATGCGGGACTTGAGTTCCCTGTTCGCCTTTTCAAGGCCCTCAATGTATGCCTGCTGTTCCTTTACCGCGTTCAGAAGGACGACCCCGATACGGTCATATTTCACACCCTCGACCAACCCGTCTTTGTTGTAAGTGACGAGCAACGGCTCGATCTCCGCCACGTCTTCCGCTCCGAGTCCAAGATCGCTCAGGCCGCCGTCTTTCCAGTCGAAAGTTATCGGCTTAAGCCGTTTGACGAGATCTAAGCCTAGATCAAAAGCGCCGATGTTGGCCTTGTAGCGCAATGACGAGGAGCAAGTGGAAAGTTCGTCGTCTGCATTTCGGCAAAGGTTTGTCGAACCGGCAACACCTAGAGTGTTCGCTCTTAACGGCCCCCAGATTATTACTCGGTCCTCACCGCCGACCCGTCCGAGTACTATCGTGTTGCTGACTGAGACAAAGGCGTCTGCCCCGATAGCCGTTCCGTAGCTGATATTGTTGGCAATGGTCGTATTAACCCCGAGCAGAGTGTTAAATGTTCCGCCACCGCCGATACCGACCGACCTCGTATTGGCTCCAACAAATGTATTAGAAGAGCCTGTTGTCAGCCCTTGACCGGAATCAACGCCCAACAGCAGATTGTTTGATCCTGTTGTAAATCTTCCTGCTTTTGAACCGACAAAAGTGTTGCCGTTTGCAGTCGCTACTAGCCGACCGGATTCCCAGCCGATGTAAACATTGTCGCTGCCTGTTTCGTTTCCAAATCCGGCTCCGCTGCCGAAAAATGCATTATTGTTTCCCGTGGTATTTTCGGTTCCCGAGAATTGACCAAAGAACGCGTTCTCACTTCCAATGGTATTTGCTTGCCCCGCACTGCTGCCGAAGAACGAGTTTCGTTCACCATCGGTATTATTATTCCCCGCATTGGTACCAAAAAAGGAATTGAAGTTGCTTCGGTTGTCACTGCCGGCGTTGGCTCCGAAAAAGGTATTGGACCCGCCTGTGTTTCTGATCCCCGCCGCCGATCCGACGATTGTATTGAACGATCCATTTGTGGTATCACGACCGGCAAGGTGGCCGACGAAGGTGTTTCTGTTCCCGGTCGTATTCGATAATCCGGCTTCCGCGCCGATGAATGTATTGCCGGAATTCAGGTTGTTGCGTCCGGCATGGTAACCGATGAAAGTATTGCTGCCTCCTGTCGTACCCAACTCACCGGCTTGAAAGCCGAAGAATGAATTGCTGCCGAAGGCCGTATTGGCGTGGCCGCTCCGGTACCCGAAGTAGGAATTCCCCGTACCTGTGTTTGAAAATCCGGCTTCAGAGCCGAAGAAGGAGTTTTGTCCTGCGGTGGTCGTTGAATACCCCGCAAATCGGCCGACGAACGTATTGTTCGACCCTGTCGTGTTTGATTCTCCGGCCTGCCCGCCGAAAAAGGAGTTGTGGCTTCCCAAGGTATTTCCCGTGCCGGCAAAGGCACCGAAGAACGAGTTGAATCCACCCGACGTATTGACGGCGCCGGCATGGCTGCCGAAAAATGAATTCGCTCCATTCGTGGTCGTTGTTCCGGTGTTCAAGCCCGCGAAGGTGTTGTCGGGCGAAGGAGTGCTCAGTATCCGGTTGCCGTTAATGTTGAATTGAACACCCGCGTTAAAGACTGAGGCGGAAAGCGTGCCGCCAACGCTTAGTGTTCCCGAGATCTGCACGGTATCAGCGGCCCTACCGAGCGCAATCGTGTTGCTCGAATTAACAATCGAACCCGCCCCGATTGCCGTAGCGAATGTCAGGTTACCCGAACCGAAATTCGTGTTTGCCCCGACGAGGGTGTTGTTGCTCCCCGTGACATTTGCAAAACCGGCGAGACGGCCAAAGAACGCGTTATTTCCCCCGGTGGTGGTCGATTCGCCGGCCTGTGCGCCAAAGTAAGAGTTGCCGCTCCCGCTTACATTGCCGGCACCTGTGCTGGCTCCCATGAAAGTATTGAAAGAACCCGTTGTGGTTGAAAATCCCGAATGGCTGCCAAAGAACGAGTTCCCTCCATTAACCGACGAGGGCCCTGAATTGACGCCGGCGAAGATGTTGTCCGGCCCCGCGGTGCCGAGGACCCGATTGCCGTTGATATTGAACTGTGTCCCGGCGTTAAAGATCCCCGCCGTTCCCGTACCGCTTACGTTAAAATTGGAGCCTGCCTGCTGCGCAATTGTGTTCTGAATGTAGTTTGGGCTTTCCGGGAGCGGGTCGCGTGCATCGGAGAGGCGCGGATCGGAGTTTTGAGTGAACTCCGCGGCCGGTGCGCCACCGAGTTGCATGGCGTTGTTTGAGGTGTCTGAGTTAAGCGACTTGAATGCGTATGGCGTGCTTGTCACTTGCTGCCGCGGGCTTAGCAATGTGAAGTCCACCTCACCGGGCTTCTTGACGCTGACTTCCAGAAATCGCTCGTCGCCGCCGAACAACAACGGGCCGAAACTAAGCTCCACCGTAAAGATCCCGTTTGCGACGGTTACGTTAGTTCTTTCCAAGTATGGGGTTATTGGACTCTCGCTGGCGCTGAATAATCTAAATCGAAAGTCATACATTCCATTCGCTGCAACGGATTCGTCGGTCAACCGGCCCTGATATGTGAAGGAAGCGGTCTGTCCGATTCCCGGCTGGGCCAGTACAAAGCTAAAGATCAGCAACGCATAACATTTAAGTGCAGTTCTCATAAGTCCTCATTTTCGTTTTTCGGTGGTATGGGGCATCGCGATTGAATTCAGGCAAATAAAGCGACGGACGTTCGAATCTTCGCGGGCGTCTGAATGGCCGAGGTCGGCATATGGTTTCACGACCGCGGTGTTTATTCCGAAGATTCCTGTCTCCGACTCCTCCGATACAACAATTGGCCTACAGCCGCATCTGGGACACACGGGATCGCTACTTTCGCTCGACCAATGGTATTCCCACGATTCCCTGGTCTCGACCGTGACCTCAATACGGCGTCTCTGAAAAACGCGAAGCGGCCAAAACCATTGCGACATTTTTCGCATCATTGTAGAATCATCGTGTCCAAACGAAGCCTTGCGGTTCACTCTCGCCGTGTCGTTGCGAGCAAGTTAGCAAACGGGAATTGTAGGAATCTACCAACGTTCTCTCAAGAAACTGACAATTCTTTATCAACAAGACTTATGTCGTTGGAAAACAACCACTTAGTGAAATTCGAAGACTTCACACTCGACCTCGAGGAGCGCACGCTTTGGAGTTACGGCCGCATGATCCCGCTTGCGCCAAAGGTCATGGATACGCTTTGTCTTCTGGCGAAGAACGCCGGAAGGCTGCTGAGTAAGCAGGAAATGATGGATAAGCTTTGGGCAGATACCTTTGTCGAGGAAAGGAATCTGACCCAAAACATTTTCACGCTACGTAAGGTGCTCGGGGATGGAGAAACCGGAAAGCGGCTGATCGAAACAGTGCCGCGCCGCGGCTACCGCTTTGTGGCCGAGGTCCAGCCGGTTGAAGCCGCCGAACACCTCCACGTCTCGCACCGAAAGCAGACGAAAATTACTGCGGAAGGGTATGCATCGCCACGGGAACTGACGGACGCCATGAATGAGGTTGCGTTGACGGTTTCGGAACCAAGCAACCAGTCGAGCGGAGTTATCACCCGTGAGGCCCGGTTCTCTCGGCAACACCTCTTCATTTTCGGTATCGGTTTCGCGGCTTTATTGACGATGGGTAGCGTCCTTTGGGGCTGGCAGCAGGGAGCTATTCCGTTCAGCTCTCGCGCAGATGATTCCCGTGTCCGTCTAAGTTTCGAGCGCTTGACGGATTCCGGAAAGGTTTTCTTTCCGACGATCTCGCCTGATGAGCAGTCTTTCGCCTACGTATTAACCGATAGGGAAAACTTCACTGTCGAACTGCAGAATGTTGCCAGCGGAAGTCGAACGGTTGTCCTGGGTCCAACTGATCAAGAAATCGGCAGGCCCAGATTCTCTAGCGACGGTAATTATCTATTCTACCGCGGAGTTTCCACTCGCGGAGATCCCGGGACCGTTTACCGGATACCGATCTTTGGCGGCACGCCGCGAGCGATCGCCGCGGGCCTGCTTAGCGATCCATCTGTTTCACCCGACGGCGAATGGCTTGCATTCATCCGTAACAGCGCGGTCGTTAGCGGCCAGGAACTCGTCATTTGTCGTAGCACAGACGGCAGTGAGGAACGCGTGGTCGCAACTCGCGTTGGTAACCGGTCATTTCGAATATGGAATTTTTCTCCTAGCTGGTCTCCGGACGGCAAGAAAGTGTTTGTTGGACTTTCGGCCCGCCCGACCGTCGACGAACCAGACGCACGCAGCGAAGGCTTCGGGCTGATGAACATTGAGGACGGAACTTTCGAACGGGTAAATACGCCTCAATGGGAGGGTTTTGCACAGGCCGAATGGATGCCGGACGGACGCACTATTGTTTTCCTTGCGAAGGAAAACTCGATCGATCCATATCAGGTATGGATGGTAGATTATCCCGCCGGAACCGGTTCGCGCGTCACCAATGACGCACATGACTATCGTTTCTTTAGTGTTCCAGCGGGCGGCGGTTTTATCCTCGCGACTCAGGAGAGGACCTCCTTGAATTTATGGTCGATACCCGTCGCTGATCCGGGTAAGGCAAAGCAACTCACCTTTTCCTCGGAGATCCAACATGGGCAACGCGGCATAGCCTGGACGCCCGATGGACAACATATAGTTTACACCGTGAACGAAAGCCCGTCCGACACTAACCTCTGGAAACTAAATATTGAGACGCTGGAAAAGAAACAACTTACGTTCGATTCGCGGACGATGAATTGGTTTCCGAACGTGACCCCCGGCGGTTCAATACTCTTTACTTCCAGCCGTGGGAAAGGAACCCATGTGTGGACCATGGACCAAGATGGCGGCAGCCTGAGTCAGATCACCCACGGTATAAGCGAAGGGTTTTCGAATGCAACCTCTGACGGTGAATGGCTCGTTTACGCATCGCCGGCGTGGGATCCGGAGTCGCTTTGGAAAAAGTCACTGACGGACAGCACCGAACCGATCAAGCTGGTCAGCGGGGCCGGCGGGTCAAATTCCCCGTCTCCGGACGGGCGGCAAATAGTCGTAAGCTATAAGGTCAAAAGCGATAATGGAAACCTTGTTTACCGATACGGTCTAATGCCATTCGCGCATGGCGAGCAGCCTGAAGATCTTGGTTTTAATCCGTATCTTGGGGCGATCGCATGGACATCGGATCGGCCCGGCTTTTACTACCTACGGGATCTCGGGATGAATTTGAGTAATATTTGGTACTACGATCTTGGTGACAGATCGCATAGCCAGGTCACCGATTTTGACGATCAAATGTTCAGCCTCAGTCTCTCTCCCGACGGAAGCACTCTGGCAACCGCCCGAGGAGAAACCGTCAGCAATGCATTTAGAATCGGCGGATTTTGACCTGCTCGACGCCAATGAATTGCAACAAGAGGTTAGTTCATAATTACTAAACAGTTCCATATTCAATCTTTTCGGGGAAGCTTGAAGTTATCCAAACATTAGTTTCATCCGAGCGTGTAGAGGAAGGCGTTAAACTTGGTATTGAGTTCGGGAGTGAGACCAGCCATTTATTCACGAAGTCTGGCCTGGAATTTACAAGTTGTAGGTTGTTCTAGAGTTGACTCTTGATAGATGTATCGACGAGGCCGGGGTGCATACAAAGCCTCGCACTAACGCCCGGGCCCGGCCCTAGACAAGTGAACAGACGTTCATATGTACGATCAATTTATAAGACACTACCACGAACGGCAAGGGCGCTCCTTTTAGTTTTTCTTGGGGTTCTTTCTAGGTTTGCGGGCCAGGTGTTTTGTCTCTACGCAGTCGTTCCGCTCACAAAGCCTTATGATCTGATAATCATCGATCTCGTTCAGGTCAAGTCTTTCAGAGATACACCACGCTATTCGATGTGCATACTCTTCGCGGCCTTGGACGGTGATGATGCCGTAGGCTCGGGGCGTCTTTGTGCCGGTCCAAACGAGATGATTCCCGTCCTTTCCTACACGAGACCAAAAGAATTTCTGCCTTTCTACGTCGATCATAGGTTGAGCTGCGGATGTGGCTAAAACATTCGGCTTTTCGATACTCTCAGGTGGGAAACATGGTGGGATTGCCTATTTTTAACCTTACGAAGATGCCACGCCAGAGAGGCTAACTATTGCACACATTGCTTTTATATTGGTGATCCCGGGTGGATTCGAACCACCGACCTTTCACTTAGGAGGCGAACGCTCTATCCAGCTGAGCTACGGGACCGTTTCCGTTTTTACGAATCGTAGTTTACCAGACTTTTTACATCGTAGCCGTTGAACTTGTCTCTGCCTTTCAAGAAATTGAGTTCGACAACGAAGTGCAGCCCGACGACCTTACCGCCGACGCCTTCGACGAGATCAACGACCGCGCGTGCCGTTCCGCCGGTCGCAAGCAGATCATCGACAATCAGGACGTTGTGCCCTTCGCCGATGGCATCTTTGTGCATCTCCAGCGTGTCCTGGCCGTACTCCAAGTCGTATGAGACCGCGACCTTCTCGGACGGAAGCTTGTTAGGCTTTCTGACCGGGATGAACCCAACGCCGAGCTGATAAGCCAGCGGA
>JBBQTV010000017.1:0-28372 GCA_038212935.1 Pyrinomonadales bacterium
ATCTTCGCCGCGGCGAATACGACGTTCTCGTCGGGATCAATCTGCTTCGCGAAGGACTCGACCTGCCCGAAGTTTCGCTGGTCGCGATTCTCGACGCTGACAAGGAAGGTTTCCTGCGATCGGAACGCTCACTGATCCAGACGATGGGCCGCGCGGCCCGGAACGCCGGCGGCAAAGCGATCCTTTACGCGGATAAGATAACGGATTCGATGCGGAACGCGATCGGCGAGACTCAACGTCGCCGTGAGATCCAGGAGCAGTACAACACTGAGCACGGCATCACGCCGACGACCATCGTCAAATCGATCGACGCGACGCTCGTCACCGCCTACGAGGCTGATTATTTCAAGGTCCCACTCGATCTGGATTCAATGGAGGAGTATTCGCCAAAGCAGCTGAAGGAGACGATCGCACAGCTCGAAGCCGACATGCGCTTTGCTGCAAAGGAGATGAAATTCGAACGCGCAGCCGAACTACGGGACAAGTTGAAATATCTGCGGGATCGCGAGCTGGCAGTAAGATAAACCCTCTAATTCCTATCGAAAATAAAGCGTTGTCGCCCCGAGTACGGATAGTTGCGGCATATTTGATACGATACCCGAACAGCTTTGTATCGGTATGTTGAATAGATTTATCAATTTTTGGATCGATCTTCGTGCTTCGCTCTGGTTCATTCCGGGTTTGATGATCGCGGCTTCGATCGGGTTATCGCTCGTTCTGGTCGAGGTCGATTCGACCATCGGTAACGACTGGACCGATCGCTACCCGTTGCTTTTCGGCGTCGGGGTCGATGGCTCGCGGGGCATGTTGACGGCGATCGCATCGTCGATGCTTACGGTGGCGGCACTCGTTTTTTCTTTAACGCTGAATGCGGTCAATCAGGCTTCCGGGCAGTTCACCCCGCGTATCTTTCGCAACTTTCTCCGCGACAGAGCGAACCAATTCGTCCTCGGATATTTCGTCTCCATTTTCGCGTATTGCCTCGTCGTCCTCCGAACGATCCGTAGCGGAGACGAGGCAAATTTCGTTCCTTCTGTCGCGGTCGTCACAGGGTTGGTTCTGGCGATCGGCGGCATCCTCGTTCTGATCTTTTTTATTCACCACATCTCCGCCTCGCTCCAGATCAGCAATATAATCGGCGAAATAGTTGATCAGACAAAAGAAAGCATCAGCAGTCTGTTTCCCGATGATCTCGGCAAGCCGGCGGCCGAAGATGATGACGAGATAGATGATAAATTGGATGACGTGGACCATGATTGGATAAAGGTGCCATCGTCTCGATCCGGATACGTTAAGCTGGTCGACACTGACGATATGGCCGAGTTTGCGGCCGACAACGCCTGTGTCGTTAGGATGGAAGTAGCGGTTGGTTCATTTGTCGGCACGGGCTCGCGAATTGTCTCGGTCTTGCCGCTGGATGGCAGAGATTTTGGTGACGATAAAATTGAAGAGCTCAACGATCTTTTTGTGATTTCGAGGGATCGGACCATCGAGCAGGATATCGGGTTCGGGCTTCGTCAACTTGTTGATATTGCGCTTAAAGCTCTTTCGCCGGGCATTAACGATACGACGACCGCCGTCAGCTGCATTGAGAACCTCGGGGAATTGATGGGCGAACTGGCATCAAAGAAATTTCCGGACAGGGCCAGAGTTGCCGATGGCAAACATTTGATTATTGTAAACGCCCCGGGGTTTGCCGACTTTCTTGGGACTGCCTTCGACCAGATCCGCATGAGCGGCAAGGGAAATTTGGCGGTCTTCATGAAGCTTGCGTCGGCGATAGAGCTTGCGGCAGAGAGAACGGACTCGCGTTCACGCCTTTCGGCGCTCAAAAGCCAATTGATTTTGACCGCCGAATATGCGGAAATGACACTTGAGACCGATGAAGAGAAGCATCGCGTAAAGCAGCGGATAGATCACGTCCGCCACGTAATTTCGGGGGTTTAGGCCACCCGATGAATCCGCCTTACAAGTGTGTTTGAATTTGATGGGTGACGTTTTTTTCGACAACTGGTTCGGTGTTTTGAGAGTCGTGGTCGTCGGAGGGCTAGCTTATGCTGCGCTGATCCTAGTGCTGCGGGTTTCAGGAAAGCGAACGCTGTCTAAGTGGAACGCGTTCGATTTTGTTGTCACTATTGCGTTAGGTTCCACGCTTGCAACGGTCCTATTGTCGAAGGACGTGAGATTGGCTGAGGGGCTCACAGCATTCGCACTGCTGGTTGGTCTTCAATTCCTGATCACCTGGGTCGCTGTTAGGTTCCCTACGGCCGACAAGATCTTCAAATCATCGCCGACGCTCTTGCTCAAGCGCGGGGTGTTTATTGACGACAAGATGCGGAGAACTCGGGTTACCGAGTCCGAAGTGTTGGCTGCCGTTCGAGCATCGGGTACTGCCTCACTCGCCGATGTCGAGGCTGTCGTCCTGGAAACCGACGGAAGCTTCAGTGTCGTGGGATCAGAAGTCGGCAAAACCCACGATTCTCTTAAAGACGTCGATGGTTATGACGCCGAAACGGAAACGTAGTATGCAGGTAAAGTCCCAGCTTGATGAGCTTCAAAATTATCTGACCGATGCCAGCAATATGCCGGGCGGGCATGCGGAACGTCTATTCGTGCCGGAGACGGCTGAGGATGTCGCTGCTGTTTTGCGTGAAGCGAGCGAATCGGGCATTCCGGTGACGGTCTCGGGAGCAAGGACAGGGACGGTCGGCGGGGCGGTGCCATTCGGCGGTTGGGTGGTCTCGCTGGAGCGGTTGAACGCGATAAAGAATATTGATAAAAACGCGATGACTGCCGTCGTTGAACCGGGCGTTGTTTTGTCTGGCTTTACGAAAGCGGTTGAGGCCGAGGGGCTTTTTTATCCGCCGGACCCGACGGAATGGAGCTGCCAGGTCGGCGGAACGGTTGCGACAAACGCGTCGGGTGCACGAAGTTTCAAATACGGGGCGACGCGAGAATACGTCATCGGATTAAAGGTGGCATTGGCGGACGGCGATGTGCTCCATCTAAAACGCGGCGACGTTATGTCGGATCCGAACGGTGTGGTGGAGATGACTACTGAAATGGGCCGAGCCATCAACGCGAAGTTGCCAACATATAAACGGCCCCAAGTTCGTAAGAACGTCAGCGGCTATTTTAACGAACAACCGCTGGATGCTATCGATCTCTTCATTGGCAGCGAAGGTACGCTCGGCGTGATCACGGAGATCGAACTGCGGCTCGTGGAGAAGCCGGAAGGATTTTTTTCGGGAATCGTGTTCTTTCAAAGACACGAAGACCTGCTAGCGTTCGTTGACGCAGTCAAGGATCTGTCGTTCGCGGCACGAGCTGACGCTTACGGCTATGGCATAGAAGCGACGCTGCTCGAGTATTTTGACGACCGTGCTCTGGCGTTCATTCGCGAGAAGTTTCCGGAGTCGCCGGAAGGCATGGCCGGCGCGATATTTTTCGAGCAAGAGACGACCGCCGCGACCGAAGACACGTTATTCGAAGCGTGGAACGATCTGCTTGAACACCATAACGCGGACATCGATCGCTCGTGGTTCACTACGACCGACGCCGACCGCGAGAAGTTGCGTGCGTTTCGCCATGCGTTGCCGGTGTCGGTCAATGAACGCGTCGTTCGAAACAAGCAAAAAAAAATCGGGACGGACATGGCGGTCCCGGACGAGAATTTTGCGGGATTCCTGCAGTATCAAAAGGAATTGCTCGACGCCAGCGGTATCGACTACGTCATCTTCGGGCACATCGGCGATTGCCATCTGCACGCGAATTTGCTGCCGAAAAATGAAGATGAAGCGACGCGTTCGCGCCACATTTATGGCCGTTTCGTCGCGCAATCGATCATGGTCGGCGGATGCGTTTCGGCCGAGCACGGCATCGGCAAGCTGAAATCGAAGTATCTATATGTGATGATGGGCGAGAGATACCTGAATGAAATGGCGGAACTGAAGAAAGCGTTTGATCCGAAGGCGATCCTCGGCCGAGGGAATATATTTGGTTCGGAGTTCCAGCTTTAGCTGACCGCCGCCCAGTCACGCCTAGAGGCGGAAATTAAAACTTTATGATCAAAGCAATTTTAATGGACTTTAATGGTGTCGTCATCGACGACGAGCCGATTCAGCACGAGGCCTATCGTGCGATCTTTGCAGACGAGGGGATCGAGATCTCGGACGAGGAATATTACTCGCGGCTCGGGATGGACGATCGGACGTTTGTCGCGTCCATCTATGAAGCAGCCGGCAAGACAGTGGATAATGAAAAGGTTCGCGAGACCGCCCGCGCCAAGACAGCTCGATGGCGAGAGATAGTTGATAAAGAAGTGCCGCTATTTCCCGGCATTGAGAATTTCGTAAAAAAAATCTCCACCGAATTGGCGATCGGTATCGTCAGCATGTCGCGTCGGGAAGAGATCGATTTTGTCCTCGAACGAACCGGGCTGATTCCGTATTTTTCGACGATCGTCAGCGCCGACGACATTACCGTTTGCAAGCCTGATCCGGCGTGCTACCGCGAGGGATTTCGGCAGATCGACCTCGCCCGCATTGCCGCCGGCGGCCTGCCGATGGTGCACGCTGATTGCGTTGTCATCGAAGATTCGCCTCCCGGTGTGCAGGCCGGAAAAGCCGCCGACCTTTACGTTCTCGGCGTGACGAACACGGTCGGCGAGGCCGAACTCCGCGCCGCCGGAGCCGACGCCGTCGCTAAGAACCTTGACGACTGGATGGCAGAATCATTCCGTCGCGTCTTTGTGTAGAAAAATTGCCACAGAAAGCACCGAGACGACTGAGACCCAAATCTCATCAACCTCGGTGTGCTCGGTGGCTATCCGGCTATGATCATATGGCAGAACATTTAATCTTACGGGACGAGGCGGCGGGCGATCTTTTGGCTTGCGCGGCGTTTCTGGCTGAGGAGATCGGGGGAAGCGACGACCGGGCGGAGGCCATCGCAGCGGTCGTTCCACATTATCTGGCCAAGGGCAACGTCGATCTGGCTGCGGAGCTTGCGAATACGGTCGATGACCCGTTCGTACGCGACCGTTTGCTGATCGCCGTTGCCGCGAAGTGTGCTGAGATCGATGACGACGAATACTCTCTGCAGCTTGCCGAGGCTATCGAGGAATACGGGCTTCAGTCGCAGGCACGCGAGGCGATCGCGTTGACCAAGGCGGCGAAAGGCGACTTTGAGACGGCCCGGGCGGTGGCCGATTCTGTGATCCACCCTGACCACGTCCTCGGCGGCATCGCGATCCGGCAGGCAGAACGCGGCGACGAAGCGGCGGCTCTCGCGACTATCGCGGAGATCGACTACGCGGGTTCGTCGACGATGGCATTCCTGACGATGGCGGCGATGAATGTTGACAAAGGCGAAAGCGAAAAGGCGGCCGAATATCTTGAAACGGCGGCGGTCCTGGCTCAGGAAATAGAGCACGACGAAGAAAAGATCAGGGCGCTCGTTGATGTCGGAAATCTTTATCACGACGCCGGGCGAAGCGATAAAGCGATCGAAACACTTGACCGTGCCCGCGGATTTGCTGAGGAGCTCGACAACGTCCATCGCGATTCGTTGTTGTCCGCCGTCTCACAGGGCTTTATGCGGAGCGGAAGCGTGGATCTCGCTGACCGAACGCTTGATGCCGTAACGGATAAGACTCAGATCGCGACAGCTCTTCTCGGCTTTGCCCGCGAATATTGGCGTAAAGAAGAAAAGGACGAAGCATTCGAGGCACTCGAAGAAGCCTACGACGTCCTACGGTCGCAGCATGAGAAAGAAACTCGCGACAGCAAAGCGAAATACAGCCTATTCGGCACGATCGCGGCGCAGTTCGCCGGATTTGACCGAGGCGAACGCGCGATCGAGATAGCCGAGGGTATCGAAGACGACGAACACGCCCGTGCCGCACTCGGCCAGATCGCACGCATCCTGACATCACAGGAACATACTGAGCTTGCACGCCAAGCCCTGAACGCGATCGACGAAGGGGCGAACCGGATGTTCGCGCTGACCGGCATGAGCGACGCGGCGAAGGAAAAGGAACGGAGCGAGGAGGCCATTGGTTTACTGAACGAAGCGGTCGAGCTTGCCGACGAGGTGCCGCAAATGTCTGCTCGAGCGACCGCATTTGGTGAAATGATCGGACGCTTCGTTGTACTTGGTGAACCGGAACGGGGCCGCGAGATCGCTACTTTGAACCTTTCGACCATTACGCAGATCCGAGGCGAAAGCACCAAGGCCATCGCTCTCGCCAACCTCTCCGAGGTCGTCGAAAAGGCAGAATTTACCCTTACGGATGAGGACAAGGCTCTCGTCAGGCAAATGCTCGTACCGAAGACGTTTTAATAAGATTCTTTGACTTACGGGCGGATTAAAAGATGATGTCACTTTTAGAATTTTCGGTTCTTGGTAGAACACTTCTTTTTGCCCTTTTCCTAACCTCGGGAGGTAGCGGTGAAGTTTTGGCAGCGTTGCAAGGGACTGAGCAACATGAACCAAAGATTGTTATTTTCCATAACACTACCGATGTAAAGTTTTCTCCGTCCGGTAGACTTGTAATTTTCCAGCTTCCCGCATCTTTTCTTGTAGTGAAGTCGGATAAGATTCCGACTAGTACCGAACAACTCCAAGCAATGCCAACTACCGAAGGGTACGCAATCGGCTTTCTACCTTCAGAATTAGTTGCCTATAAACAGAACCGGACAATAAGAATACTTGATCCGGTCAAGGATGAAACTAAGCTTGCTATTTCGGAAAGAGATATCGATGAGTCGGGGCTTGACGCGTTCGAAGCTAGACCTCTTGCCATCCGCTCAAACGAAGAATTATTTACAGGCGACGGAAGTTGGCATTGGGGCGGATCTATGGGAAACATTTATAGCTTCGATCTCCGGCAACAAAAAGTCACTAAAAAGACTAAAATCCCTGGAATGTTTTATCCTCAGATTTCTTCTAGTGGAAGGTATTTGGTTTTTGAGTATGGAGCCGAGGCGAATAACAACGCGTACATTTACAACATCAGAAAAAATACGAACCATTCCATTCACAAGTATTTCGGTTTTAAAAAGGAATTCCCGAAATTCGACGAGTTTAGCGAGGCCCCAATTATTTGGCTAAGAGGCCAGGAAAGATTTCTTTTATTTGTGTCTGAAGGTGGTGATTCAGACAACGAGGACAGCGAATTCCTCGTTTTGGTAGACGTCCCATCAAAAAGAGTCGTTTGGAAATCCCAGCTTTCTCAATGGTTTTTTCCTACTTATTTCCAACAAATTGATGAGGAGTTTGCTGTATTTAGTAACGAATCCGGCGTGTTTTACGTTGAACTTACATCCGGCATTATTGCGGGGCCAAGGTTCAAAGGCGAATCGGCTTCGGTGAGTCCAGACGGAAAGCGTGTCGCCTACTATCAGTCTGAAACATTGATGATTTCGGATAATGCGGGAAAAAATAACAAGTCGATTATGGCTCTGCCAGGACAGTCTGAAATAGCTAAATCCTACAAAGCGATGGGTATGCATTCGCCAATTTGGACGCCGGACAGCAAATCTTTATTCGTCCTAACGAACACCGGGGCAAGTTGGGTGAGATTCTGAGCCTCAGTTCATTATAGATCGTTGGCGATCAGGTCTTCGAAATTATCGCGGCGGCGGATGAGTTCCGCGGTGCCGTCGGCTTTTGTGAGCACGACGGGCGGAAGGAATCGGGCGTTGTATTGCGACGCTTGCGAGAGGGTATAGGCTCCGCAATTCAGCAGGGCAAGCACCTCGCCTGGTCCGACGTCCTCGGGAAGCAACCTGTGGTCCGGGAGACGGCCTTCGCCTTCTATATCAAAGTAAACATCGCCCCCGTCGCATAGTGGCCCGGCCAGTTTATAGGACGTTTCGTGCGGTTCGGCGGCGCGTTCGGCGGAGATCAGATGGTAATACCATTTATACGTCTCCATCGACAGCAATAGGTTAAAACCGGCGTCGGTGAGCAACCAGTGGTCAGTGGCCGGTGGCCGGTGGTCAGTTGTTTCGACCGGCCGCGTTTTCGCGTTGCGGACGGTGGTCAGGCAGATGGCGGCGTCGGCGATGATGGAGCGGCCAGGTTCGAGAAGAAGTGTGATGCCTTCGAGCAGTTCGAGGGCATTTTCGCTTTCAGCTGTCTGGCGAACCGACGCCCACGCCTTTCTCATCGCGTCGGCGGGTTCGAAATCGGCCTCGAACATTTCACGCTGTTCGGCCGGGAAGTCGTCCGCCTGCGAGCGGTCGCGCAGATAATTTACGGGAAAACCGCCGCCGAGATTGATGTGATTTAGCCGAACGCCGGATTCCCGATGGACGCGAAGCAGCGCCGCGAACATCTCGCCGAACGCCTGTTCGTAGACGTCGGTCGATGGATTTTGCGAACCGATATGAAGGTGAATTCCCTCGAAACTTAAATGGGCAGAATCTTTGTATTCGGCGAACGCACCGAACGCCTCGTCGGGCATCATTCCGAATTTTGAAGTGAGCAGTGCGGTCTGCAGGCCGGAATGGGTCGCCGATTCGATCTCGGGCACGAGCCGAAGGCTGACGTTCGCTTTTTTGTCGAGCCGCTTGGCTGTTTCTTCGATCAAGGAGAGCTCATAGAGGGAATCGACCTGTATTGCGTACACGCCGTTCTCGATCGCAAGCTCGAGTTCCCAAACCTCTTTGCTCAGGCCGTTGAAATTTAGTTGATCGCCGCGGAAACCGGCCTTCAATGCTTTCCAAAGTTCACCGCCCGAATTGACCTCTAGGTCGCAGCCCGCGTCCCGCACCGCACGCAACACACCGAGCGTGGACATCGCTTTTGCCGCATAGCAAAGCTTGAATGCACAGCCAATGTTGTCGTCGACCTTTTTCAGTCGCTCGATGTTGTGGCGGATCCGCGGCTCGCTATAAATAAAAAGCGGCGTGCCATATTCGCGGGCAAGAGCGACGGCGTCATGGCCATCGACATTTAATCGGCCATTTCGAATCTCAAGAAAGTCTTGTATTTCCCAACCTTGAACCATAATATAAAATCAATCTAACCACAGACGAAGACTGATATACACAGATGCGAACGAAATGGATCTGTGTGAATCTGTGTTTATCAGTGGTCGCTATTTCTGAACCTGAAGTCCCGTTCCACGCGGGTGCAAGCCGGGTAGCGTGATCGGAAGTTTGCCGGTGAAGCCTTGTTGGCCGAGTATGCCTCTTGCGGCGGCTCGTTGGAGGCTGGGCATGTCGCCGTATGCGACGATGTAGGTCTTCATCTCGGGGAACGACGACAGTATATAGGGATTGCCGAAGCTGACGCCGATGACCTTTTTGCCGGAGGCGAGTGCTTCGCGAAGAATTGCGGCGCCGTTCTCAGGAATCCCGACGCTGTTGGCAGCACCCGAACGGACGCGGCCGTAGAGCCCGACTATGACCGTCTCGGCTTCGCTGACCGCTTTTCGAGCGGCATCAATCTGCGGCGGCAAGGAATTCTCTTGAATGTAAGCTGATGAAAACGATGACAATCGCCCCATATCAGGATCGTGAAGCCCGTACTGTCTTCCTTGCCGTAACGTTGACGCGAACGACGCCATAGTGCTTGGCCCATCGAATCCGTTTGAAATCCCCAAAAGAACGATCTTTGCTTTACTATTCAACGGCAATACGCCGGATTCTTGGCGTACGAGCGTGATCGCTTTCCCAGCAATTTCATCCGTTAGTTTTGTCGAATCGGGGCCGCTGACGATGCGGTCGATCTGGTCGAGCGGGGTGATCTTTCGCTCGGTCAGGCCGACAGCGTGCTTCCAGGCGAGTTGGCGGCGGACGGATTCGTCGAGCCGTGCCATCGGAATGCGGCCGCTGGCGACGGCAGCTCTCAAACCCTTGATCATCGCATCAACGTTCTCTGGTTTCTCGAGGATGTCGGTTCCGGCGAGGAACGCCCGAACCCCGGCTTCTTCCTGTGTAAAATAAAGCGTCAGGCCGCTCATCGACATTGCGTCGGAGACGATCAGGCCCTTGAACCCCATCTCGTTTCGCAACATCTCGGTCTGAACTTTGTGCGAAAGCGTCGCGGGGATGGTCGCCTTTTCGCTGACGATCTCGGTCCCCGGTTCGGCATCACCGCCCTGATATTCTTTGAGCGGACGAATCTCCTCATTGTCGATCTGCGGCAATGCGATGTGGGCGATCATGATCGAACCGATGCCGGCGTCGATCGCCTTTTTGAACGGCACAAGCTCCAACGAATCAAGTCGCTGACGGGGCAGGTCAATAATCGGCAGGCCGCGATGCGAATCTACATTCGTATCGCCATGGCCGGGAAAATGCTTGGCGGTCGCAATCACTTTCTGGCTCTGAACGCCGTCCGCAAATGCGATGCCGAAGCGCGCGACGTCATCAGGGTCTTCGCCAAAACTGCGGACGTTTATCACCGGATTCGCAGCGTTGTTGTTCACATCTAGCACCGGTGAATAGACGTGGTGAATGCCGATCGCACGGGCCTCGCGGCCGGTGATGACGCCCATTCGGCGGGCAAACTCGGGTTCGCCCGTCGCAGTAACTGCCATCGCCCACGGGAAGTTGGTCGCGTCCTGAAACCGCATTCCAATGCCGGTTTCGGCGTCGAGCGACATCAGCATCGGTATCTTTGCGGCTTCCTGCATTCGATTGGCTATGTGGGTGGTCTCGTAGATCGGAGCACCGAAAAAGATGATCCCGCCGATCTTGTTTTCCGTCACATGCCGCCGCAGGTCCTTGAAGAACCAACTGTCCTGATTCGCAAATCGCGCGTTTATCCCAACATGGATCAACTGCCCGACCTTTTCGTCAGCCGTCATTTTCTTGAGCGTCTTATCGGCCCATTCCCAAGACTTTTTCGATGGCTCAAATCGGGATTGCGGATCGCCGACTGCGGAACGCGGACTCGCGATCGCCGATGCAATAAGCGAATGCGACACGATCGAAATTGCGATTGCAATACTAAGAAGCTTCTTCATTATTTCGAATTACTAAAGTTGAAATGAAAGCGATGATCACTGTGATCGAACTGCCGATCAGGGCGTACCACGGCCATGCGATGACCGGTCCGGGAACCACACCATTTGATGCGAGCAGGACGTAAGTCATCACCAAAATACTTATGACCATGCCCGTTAAAGCGTGGACCTCGCGTGCCTTCTTGAGAAATGTTCCGACCAGAAAAACGCCGAGTATCGGGCCGTTGATCAGCGAAGCGACGGCGAGTGCCATGCTGAGTGCGGAGCTGTTCGCGTCTTTCAGGCCGATGGCAATAACTATCTGAACGATGCCGACGACCACGGTGAGAATTCCGGCAAGCCGCATGAGCTGTTTGTCGGTTTTGTCCTTCGCAAATGGTTTGTAAAGGTCGTTAACCGCAGTCGAGGCGATAGAATTCAACGACGATGAAAGCGCCGCAGCAAAGATCGCGGCAACCACCAAGCCTGACAGTCCGGTCGGCATGTGCTGCGTGATGAAATCAGGGAAAACCTTGTCGCCGCCCGTGAACGGGAATGTCGGTGCCGCCGTCAAATAGCCTTCCACACCGTACGGTGCATAGAACGCAAACAGCAGCACGCCGACGAATAGGAAACCGATGAACTGGCCGAGCACGACCGCACCCGAGGTCATCAGGGCGGTGATCGCGGCACTCGGCTTGTTGGTGCAAAGATATCGCTGAACAAGGAACTGATCCGTGCCGTGGGTGGACATCGTCAGGAAACAGCCGCCGAGCACGCCGCCCCAAAACGTATAGGTTTTCGCGAAATCGAGATTGAAATCAAATAGGGCAAATTTGTCGTATTGCCGGCCGAGTTCGATAGCTCCGCCAATGCCGCCGTCGATGCTGTTGATCAAAACAACAGCCGCAGCGATCGCACCGCCGACATATACGACGAGCTGCACGACCTCGATCCAGATGACGGCCTCGATGCCGCCGTAGAAAGTGAACACGATCATCACGATTCCGAGGATCAGTATCGAGCCGATTATGACGTATGCCGGGTCGGTCGTCGGGCTGAAAGCCGTATAGACCGCGGCGAGAACAATGGCCGTGAGCAGCAGCCGAATGGCGTCTGCGATGTTTCGCATGATCACGAAAAGGCCGGACGCAAGCATCTTCACCTTACCGCCAAAGCGATCCCCGAGAAGCTGGTAAACCGTCTGCAGTTCGCCCCTGAAATAAAGCGGAATAAAGACGAGGGAGATGACCACGCGGCCGAGCAGATAGCCGAAAACCAGCTGCAAAAATTCAAAATTACCGCCGCGAGCAAAGGCAATGCCCGGCACCGAGATGAAGGTAATCGTACTCGTTTCGGTCGCGACGATCGACATCGCGATAGCCCACCACGGAACGTCGCGATTGCCGACAAAATAATCCTCGGTCGTCTCTTGCTTGCCGGCATACCAAATGCCAAAAGCCGTAATGCCGAACAGATAGCCGAAGATGATGATGAGGTCGAGTGTTTGCATCAGGTTTTATCGCCGGGCGTAATACATTCCTATATTTTTCAGTCTGCCAATGTGTCCGCCGTCGAGCCAGGGAAACTCTACAGCCGCTAGGCGTGTGATATCACTTTCTGATATTTCGCCGGATTCTTCCATCGCGGCTATCTCGTAAATGCGATATTCAGCTTTTCGCACGAATGCTCCGATCTCCACGATTTCTTCCTCTTTTAGTGCGGGAAATCTCGCCTTCATTCGCGCCGCGATCGGCTTGCGAAAGTTTTCACCCCACTCGGTCGCAAGCTCCAGAGCAGCATTTAGGATCTCATAATCATGATCTAACATTTCGGGAACTTGTGGCTGCCGCAAGAGCAGACCCGACAACGAAATTGTTTTCTTGCAACAGGGCTTCAGCTTCGGGTCTAGCCATCTCACCCGCGTGCATTACCAACGCAACGCGGAGGTCGTCGCCGGCTTCGGTGAGGAGCCGCCTGGCGCCGTTCTCGTCAAGGCCGGTTTCGGCCATCAAGATCCTTCGGCTGCGTTCGATCAGTTTTTCGTTCGACGGCTTTACGTTGGTCATTCGATTGCCTTTGACGTAGCCGAGCCGGATCATGGCGACCGTCGAGATCATGTTTAGCACGAGCTTTTGGGTTGTGCCGGACTTCATTCGCGTCGAACCGGTGATCGCTTCGGGCCCGACGACGGGGACGATGGCGACATCGACCGCTTCCGTGATCGCCGAACCTGGAACGCACGTGATGCAGGCGGTGAAACAACCAAGCTCTCTGGCATACTCGACCGCGCCGATCGTATACGGCGTTCGGCCGGAAGCGGCGAGGCCGACAACCGCATCTTTCTCATTCACGCCGCGCTGCCTGAGATCTTCGGCACCCGTGGCTTTGTTGTCTTCGCTTGCCTCGCTTGCTTTATAAAGAGCGTCGTAACCACCGGCAATTATGCCTTGGACGAGGTCATAAGAAACGCCAAACGTCGGCGGTATTTCCGAAGCATCCAGCACACCGAGCCTGCCGCTCGTCCCTGTACCGACATAAAATAAACACCCGCCCGCTTTCAATCGCTCGACCACCGCGTCGGTCGCCTCGGCAACTTGGGGGAGAACCTTTTCGACCGCCGCCGCAACGAGCTTGTCTTCATCGTTTATCAAACGGAGAGCATCCAGCGTCGATGCTTCATCGATCCGGGTCGTCTTCGGATTTTCTTGTTCGGTAACAGGAAGCATTCCGATCAAAGCTTAACCCTTTTCCCAAGCTGCACTTTGATGCTTACTTGAGCCTGAGGATCTTTCTGACTTTCTCCGGATCTCAGAGCCATCATTGCGGCCGCCTTAGCTGGTGGCATTTCCGGTTGCGTTAGAAACGCCTTCGGAGCTATCGTCTGGACCGTATGCTCCATTGGCTTTGTCAGCATTTTACCAGCCAAGAATACGCTGCCGACGCAGCCGATCGGCACGCGTTTGCGTTTTAACCCGAGCGTTTCGATTACGGCACAGGCCGCGAGGCCGAGCTCGAATCCGGCCTGGGTGATGATGTTCGTCGCGGCGGCGTCGCCTTCTAGTGCGGCTTCGACCACGAATTTAGCAAATCCTGCGATCCGCGTGTTATCAACCTGAGGCGAGTATATCGCAACTATCAGATTTTCAGGCCCAGAAGCTCGGAAATATTCTGATGCGTATTTGCTAAGCGAAGTTGCGATTCCCCGGCCATCCGAGGCCTTTGCTACGGCCTGAAGGGCTTCTTTTGCGATGCCGACACCGCCGCCCTCGTCCCCCGCAAGCGGTCCCCAACCGCCCGAGATCGCGAGCTTGCCTTTTTCATTTTTACCAAGACAGACCGAGCCGGTACCTGCGATCACGACCAAACCCGGCTTGCCCTGCGTGGTGGCGTAAAGAGCGATCTCGGCATCGGTAACGACCTCGATGTTCCGGATTCGGAGACGTTCCGTAAAGCTATCGCGCACTCGTTGCTTCAGGTCAGCACGCCGAACTCCGGCAAGGCCGAGCGTCGCTGCTGCGATGTCACCGCGCGAAAGCCCGCCTTTGTCGCAGGCCTCGTTCAATGCTTTTAGAATGTTATTAACAGCAGTCTCAACACCGACGCGAAGCGGATTCGATGGCCCGGCCACGCCCTCGCCGACGATATCGCCTGCTTCGTTCATTAACACTATATGTGTTTTTGTTCCTCCGCCGTCCACCCCGAGGTAGAGTTGGTGAGATATTGCCTTCCGGCTGCGAATGGGGGAACTTGTCGCCATCTAAGTCACTGATAAATTTTCCAATCTCAATGTGAGCTAAACTTGACATATAATCAAATTTAACAGATTTTATATTATCAATAAGCATGCGTGATGCCACGCTTCTCCTCAAAACAACTCAACGCCACTTAATAGGCGTAACTCCGGAATAATATGGAGATAAGACAGCTAAAAGCTTTTCTTGCGATAGCGGAGGCAAAGACGTTTACGGCGGGTGCTCGTCGCGTCAACGTTACTCAGGCGGCGATCTCGATGCAGATCCGCCAGCTCGAGGATGAGGTCGGGCTTCAGCTTTTTACCAGAACGCCGCGACGCGTGATCTTGACGGAAGCCGGCGAATATTTGCTCGAACGTGCGCGAAAGATCCTTCGCGAACACGACACGGCCCTCGCCGAGATAGCCGAGGTCGCCGGTGCGGAATACGGCCGGCTGCGGATCGGGTCGGCATCGGGAACGTTCGCGATGAATCAGCTTCCTTTCATAATGCACAAGCTGAAAGAGAAGTTTCCGAATTCGGAACTGACCGTCGCCTCGGGCACCAGCGACCGCCTGATCGACCGCATAATGCACGGCGAGATCGATACCGCCTTTGTTTCTTTGCCTGTCGATAATCTCAACATCACGACGGAATCGCTTTTCTCGGACGAGATCGTTGCGATCGCCCATCCCAAACATCCGCTTGCGAAAGAGAAATATATAAGTGCGGCGACGCTGGCGGGCGAGGACCTGATCCTCGGCGAACGCGGCGGCAACACGCGTCGGATGATAGATGAATTTTTTCACGCGGCTAACGTTCGGCCGAACATCACCATGGAGCTTTCGCGGCAAGAGGCGATCAATATGATGGTCGAAAACAAGCTCGGCGTCGGCATGACCGGAGCAAAATCGGTCGCCCGAGAGATACGTGACGGCAAGCTGGTCTCGTGGCTGATCGAAGGAGCGGAGATCAAATGGGAACTCGGCCTGGCACGGCTTCGCGGCGGACATTTTTCACCGATCGGTAAGGAATTTGTGCGGCTGTGTAAGGAAAGCTTTGTCGAACGCGAAAAGGGACTAAAAGCGAAGAGATAGATTCGTCCACCGATGAACACCGATAATTAGCCATGATATTACTTTTGAAAATAGCAAAAATGGCAGCGTTGGGAAGTAAGTGTTCTATCACCCTGCTTCTTATCTGTGTCTATCTGTGTTCATCTGTGGACACGATTCAGGCACAGGGGCTCCCGGTTGCGACGCCGGCGTCGGTTGGGATGAGTGCGGAGAAGCTTGCCCAGATCGACGCGATAATCAACGGCGATATTGCAGACAAGAAAATGCCGGGCGCCGTCGTCATCATTGGGCGAAAGGGCAAGATCGTTTACCGGAAGGCGTTCGGCAACCGCGCGTTGGTGCCGACGGTCGAGCCAATGACGATCGATACAATATTTGACGTCGCTTCGTTGACAAAGCCAGTGGCGACGGCGACCTCCATAATGATACTCGTCGAGCAGGGCAAGCTCCGGCTCAATGACACTATTGGGAAGTTCATAACCGACATCGACGACCCCGAAGCGAAAAAGGTCACGATCCTGCAGCTCCTCACACACACTTCCGGCTATCGCCCGGATTTCGATCTCGGCGAAAAGTGGACCGGCCGCGAAGGCATGCTCGCGGCGTTGAAGAAGGAAAAGCTTCGAGCGGCTCCTGGGACGCGATTTGTTTACTCGGACATCGGGTTCATTGTCTTAGGAGAAATTATCGAGCGGGTAACGGGCAAAACACTTGATATTTTCGTGAAGGAGAATCAACTTAGTGCCCTGTCGACCACCTCATTCATTCGAGAAGATCCAAATGGTAAAACGCCCACCTCATCATTTAATCTAGCCGGCTGGTTAAAGCGAATGGCGCCAACCGAGGATATATGTGGACAGCAAAGCTATCTCGGAGGATCGCCTTACCCGAATTGCCAACCGGGCCTCATGATTTTGTTAGGGAAGGTGCATGACCCTACCGCTTATCGAATGCAATGGGTTGCCGGCCACGCGGGGCTTTTTTCGACCGCCGACGATCTTGCTCGTTACTGCCAGATGCTCCTGAATGGCGGAACGCTCGATGGCAAGCCGATAATGTCGGCTCAGACGGTTGCGAAGATGACGCAGCCTTATGTTGTTGCGGAGGACGGATCGACGCGCGGGCTTGGGTGGGATATGAATACCACTTTTTCGTCGAACCGCGGCGAGCTTTTCCCGCTGGGGTCGTTTGGGCATACAGGGTTTACCGGGCCGATGATCTGGATCGACCCGACGTCGGAAACGTTCGTGGTCTTTATGTCGAACCGCGTGCATCCGGACGGAAAAGGCGATGTCGTTGCCACCCGCGCACGAGTCGCGACCATAGCCGCTTCCGCGATCGAGGACCTGCCGATCGAACGATGGAAAGAAGCCGAAGCAAAGTACAACGCCGCGGTCGCTGCCCAGATTCCGGTCTTCAAGGATCGTGTAGAACGGGCTTCATTCAGCCAGCTAGAACTTGGTCCAGGACTCCAGCGGCCGCCTGCAGTGCCAAAAAATGAGACCGTACTCAACGGTATCGACATTCTTGAGAAGAACGGATTCATGGAGCTTGCGGGTAAGCGGATCGGGTTGGTCACGAACCACACTGGCCGGAATCTGGCAGGGAAGTCGACGATCGATATTTTGCATGAGGCGGCCAACGTCGACCTCGTTTCGATGTTCGCCCCCGAACACGGCATTCGCGGCGAGCTTGATACAGAAAAGATCGACGACACGAAGGACGAGAAGACGAGGCTGCCGGTTTACTCGCTTTATAAGGACGGCAATCGTAGGCCGAAGCCGGAACAGTTGCAGGGTCTCGACGCGATCGTTTACGACATCCAGGATATCGGAGCTCGGTTCTACACATACACCGCCACCCTTAAGAACGTGATGGAGGAAGCCGCGAAGGCAAAAATTCCCGTCTACGTGCTCGACCGGCCGAACCCGATAAACGGCGTGACGGTCGAAGGCCCGCTGGCGACCGAGGACAAGCTTTCGTTCATCGCGGCACACACCATTCCAGTTCGCTACGGCCTGACCATCGGCGAGCTCGGGCAGATGATGAACGCCGAACGGAAGATCGGCGCCGACCTTCGCGTGATTAAGATGGAAAGGTGGCAGCGATCGATGTGGTTCGACGAAACGGGCCAGACGTGGGTCAACCCAAGCCCGAATATGCGTTCGCTAACACAGGCAACGCTATATCCCGGCATCGGGCTGATGGAAACAACGAACGTCAGCGTCGGCCGCGGAACTGATACTCCATTCGAAGTGCTGGGAGCTCCGTGGATGGACGGGCAGCGTGTTGCGAAATATCTTAATGAGCGTGGTTTGCCGGGCGTCCGCTTCGTGCCGATTCGGTTTCGACCTAATGCATCGGTGTTTAAAGACGAAGATCTAGGTGGCGTCAATTTTGTTATCACTAATCGCCAGACTTTCGATTCGGTCCGAACCGGAATCGAGATCGCCGCCGCTATCCGAAAGCTTTATCCGAATGATTGGCAGGTCGACCGGTACTTGCGGTTGCTTGTGAACCAAGACATTCTCGACCGACTTAAACGTGGTGAAGCGGCGCCCGCGATCATCGCCTCATGGCAGCCGGCTCTCGCGGAATTCCAAAAAAGAAAGGCATCATATTTGCTTTACCAATAACAGATTTAGGCAAACTCCCGTACACGAATTAATTTATTTGTAACAACCCTTTTGTTTACAACGTTTCTTGATTTCGATATGTCGCGGTTTGCCTACAGCAATAACGAAAATTTGGATAAAACTCCAAATACGTAAATATTTCTTATGGCTCTACGTCTCACGTCCTTAATATTTGCTACAGGAAGGAAGCTTATGAAAAGTAAATTTGTCAGCTCAATTTTGTTCGTTTTTGCCGTCATGTTCTCGATGACAGGTGTCGCGAACGCTCAGGAAGTTACAGGGTCGATCGTCGGAACGGTTCGCGACTCGACCGGAGCGGCGGTCGCAGGGGCGAGCGTTACGATCACCGACGCATCGAAGAACAATATAACGGTCCGATCCGCCGTCACTAATTCAAGCGGCGAATTCTCCGCACCGAATCTGAATATCAGCACCTATACGGTGACCGTAGAAGCACCTAATTTCAAGCGTGCCGTGAACACCGAGATCAAAGTGGATGTCGGACAGCGTCGAAGTGTAGATGTAGTCCTCGAAGCGGGAAACATCGACGAGGTCGTTACCGTTGAAGCCGACCCGGTTTCGGTTGACCTTACATCCGCAACCAGCGGCACCATCATTAGCGGCGATCAGGCTCGTGAGCTTTCGATCAACAACCGAAACTGGGTCCAGTTGATCACCCTCGCTCCAGGCGTTTCGAACGACCTCTCGGATCAGGTATATGTCGGTACAACAAATCCGGATGGTCAGGCTAACGTTGTCTCGATCTCGGTCAATGGGGCCCGCAGCAGCCAGAATACCTTCACCGTTGACGGTGCCGACGTAACCGACCGAGGTTCGAACATCACGATCCAGGCCTATCCTAGCGTCGATTCGATTGGTGAGTTCCGCGTTCTTCGTTCGCTCTATCCCGCAGAGTCGGGACGCAGCGGCGGCGGACAGATCAACGTTGTCACCCGCTCCGGTACCGACCAATTTCACGGTTCAGCGTTTATGTTTGCTCGAAACGAGGCTTTTAATGCCAATAGGGTCGAGATAAACAGTAATCCCAATGCGGTCCGAAATGAGGACGGTAATGCGGTCCGACCTCCGTTTCGATATTACAACTATGGTTGGACACTCGGCGGCCCGGTCTATTTCCTTCGGTTCGGCAATGCAGAACCGGGTGACAGCGTTTTTAAGCGTTACGAAAGGACGTTCTTTTTCTTCTCGCAAGAATTTCGTAAGGACAAGCGCTACCCGACGCTGACCTCGACAGTTCCGGACGCACAACTAAGACAGGGTATCTTTCCGACTGACATTTGTTTGCAGGCTACTGGCACGACCTGTAGCCAGGTTCTGCCGGCGGGAACGTCGCTTTCCAGCGTCAGGCCTATCAACCCGATCTCGCAGCAGTATCTGGATCTAATTTATAGCGGACTGCCGCTCCCGACCAACCCGGCAAACTACCAGCTCGTATTTCCCACTTTGAATGAGTTTGAATTCCAACAGGAAATACTCAAAATTGACCACAGCTTTAACAGCAAAGCGTCGATGTACTATCGCTATCAGCAAGACGCAATCCCGACGCTTGAGGCAAACTCACTCTTTTCGAGCGGTTCGGGCTTGCCAGGTGTATCCACGACGGAGACCGACTCGCCCGGGCGAACTCATACGGCACAGCTTACCTATGCGGCAACGTCGAATCTTATCTTCGAAGGGAGATATACCTACGGTTACGGAGCCATTTTGAGTAAGAATGTCGGCTCGCTCGCTCTTGCGAATTCGCCGATCACGCCGTCAATGCCGTACGTGAGCGAACGCGACCGAGTTCCGACGATCTCCGGTAATGGATTCAGCAATCTTCAAGGCTTCGGCCCGTATGACAACTTTTCCTGGAAACAGAATCTCGCGGGAAGTATGACCTGGATCCGGGGGAGCCATACAATGAAGTTTGGTGCGATCTATTCGCTTTATCGTAAGAACGAGAACGCACTTGCCGGCAGCAATGAAGGCATTTACAGCGGATTCAACACGCCGGGTGCCAATACTCGTATAAACGCTCCGGGCTCGACTGGAACCCTGAACAATATTCGGCAGCAGTGGGCAAACTTTCTTTTGGGAACGAACGTGAGTTTTTCGCAGGCAAGCTTTGACTACACAGCCGACCTCAGGCAAAAAACATTCGAGGCGTTTGCGCAAGACGAATGGCGTTTCCGCCCGAATATAACGGTCTATTACGGAGTGCGTTATTCGTTCTTTGGATCTCCTTGGGACAAAAACGGCAGACTGTCGAATTTCGTTCCAGAACTTTATGATCCTGCGGATGCTCCGCTCGTTCAGGGTAACGGTATTCGTGTTTCCGGCAGTGGCAATTTCTGTAATGGTCTTATCGTTAACGCACAGAACTACGAAACCGGCCCGGCCAACTTCCAGTGCACGCCGCTTGCGTCACCGTGGGGTAAGTTCGTCATTGACGCACCCAAGAACGATTTCGCTCCGCGTGTCGGGATTGCGTGGGACCCGTTCAAGAAAGGCACCACAGCTGTCCGCATGGGATACGGCATCTATCACGAACAGGTGCTTAATGGTACGCTGCTTCAGCAGATTGGCGTAAATCCACCATATCAGCAAACTTGCTCGGTAACCGGCATCGATATGAGCAATCCGTCCAACGGCTGCAACATTGCCGCTTCGAATCTGGTAAGCAGTCCACGTGGTATCCAGGCAAACTGGAAGACGCCGTATACGCAGCACTGGTCGCTGGACGTTCAGCATCAGTTGGACTCAAAGACGTTACTTTCGATCGGTTACTACGGATCTAAGGGTACTAACCTGATCGGAGCTTTTGAGGCTAACGACCTTCCTCCGGGGTATGCGATTTCGCTGGGAAGCACGGCCTGTGCCGTTGGCGCCTCAACTACACCGACGGCTCCGTGCCACGTTCCGGGTACGGCGTTCTTTGGGAGTGCTCCGTCGATCATCTTAGACCAAATCCGTCCATATCGCGGCTATCGCTCGCTGAACATCGTAACTCCGCAATATGACTCGAACTATCACAGTATGCAGGTCTCAGCCGAACGCCGGTTTTCGTCGGACTCGCGGATCAACCTGGCGTACACGTTTTCGAAGAACCTGACAAACAACCTTTCGGACCGTTCACATGCTCCGCAGGATTCGTACGATATCGCTAGCGAATATGGGCGCGCCGCTCTCGACCGCCGACACATCACGACCATCAATTACATCTACGAACTGCCGTTCTTCCGAAATGATCGCAGCCTCGCAGGCATATTTCTTGGCGGATGGCAGGCTTCAGGTATCGTGACCTTCCAGACGGGATTGCCTTTTACGGCTACGACCTCGTCATTCGATGCGGCGGGTCTCGGCAACAGTCCAGCCCGTATTTCCGGGAACAGGCCGACCCAACTCTGTAACCCAAATGAGGGCGGGGCAGGTACATCACAGCAGTGGTTTAACACGGCATGTTTTCAGTTAAATCCGCCAACTACCGCTACGGACATTCCAAATGTTCCGGGAAGTGCCGGCCGAAATAACATCAATGGTCCCCCAACGAAGCGTGTTGATCTGACGCTCTCGAAAAACTTCCGTTTCTCGGAGCATCTGAGGCTTCAACTACGTGCCGAGGCATTCAACCTCTTCAACTGGACCAATGAGCGCGGCCTGAGTACGAATGTTACGGCAGCCAATTTTGGCGCCGTTACGTCCTACCGCGACCCGAGAACAATGCAGTTCGGTGCTAAGTTCTACTGGTAGAGGCTGGTGTTGATCCTAGAGCCCGCGTTTCCTGATGGTGACGCGGGCATTTTTTTGTAGAATCATTTTATGGGCCCGACGCTGATTCAGAATGCTTTGGTGAACGTAGACAACGAAGCTGCGGTTGGCTGGATGCTTGTCGAGGGTGGCCTGGTAGCGGCGATAGGACACGGTAAACTTGAACAGTCAGATGTCGAGGTTATCGATGCATTAGGCGTTGGGCTGATGCCTGGATTTGTTGATGTTCACAACCATGGTGCGGTTGGGGTTGATGTGAATTCGGCGGATGTGGATGGGTTCATGGAGGTCGCCGCGTTCTTGGCGACGAAGGGTGTGACGGCATGGCTGCCGACGCTTGTACCGGATTCGGATGAAAATTATCGGCGGGCTATCAAGGCGATCGATGCGTTGATGGAGGTCCAGACGGAACGCCCGATAGCCCAGGCGTTGGGGGTTCATTACGAAGGCGTCTTTGCGAACGAGATAATGTGCGGAGCACTTCGACCGGAGTTCTTTAAGCGATTTACGGGAACCGAGTTGGATGAGCTTCCGCGATTGCGTCGCGGTGTTCACATGACGACCTACGCGCCTGAGATCGAGGGCGGGATCGATCTTACCCGAGAGTTAACACGGCAAGGCTGGGTCGCCTCGATCGGCCATACTAAGGCGTCGCCCGAGATCTTAGATGCTGCGTTCGCCGCCGGTGCTCGGCATCTTACTCATTTCTTCAACGCCATGACGGGCC
This sequence comes from Pyrinomonadales bacterium, assembly GCA_038212935.1. Classification (GTDB taxonomy): domain Bacteria; phylum Acidobacteriota; class Blastocatellia; order Pyrinomonadales; family Pyrinomonadaceae; genus OLB17. The sequence goes on from JBBQTV010000017.1 coordinate 22,905, forward strand.
TGCACCATCGCGAGGTCGGCGTCGTTGGTTGGGCGTTGGCCAATCCGGAAACGACCTTCGATATCATTGCGGACGGAATCCACGTGCATCCGTCGGCGATCAAGGTAGCCTGTCGCAGCAAAGGTGCGGACGGTATTTCACTTATCTCCGACTCCGTCGCGCCGACCGGGCTTGGCGATGGAACTTTCGAGCTCTGGGGCGAGCAGGTCACAGTCACAGGTGGTCGAACGCAGAACGAACGTGGAAGTATTGCCGGTTCTGTGATCACGATGCTCGATGCGGTGCGGCTAATGCGGTCACTCGAGTTCTCTGATGATGAGGTTGCCATGATGGCGGCCGCCAATCCGGCTCGGCTGATCGGTGTAGATGCCGACAGAGGCAGCCTCGAAGCTGGAAAACGGGCCGATATGGTCGCGATCGCTCCTGCGGGAGAGATCGCCTTCGTGATGATCGGCGGACGAATGATCTGACCGTGAAAAAAATAAAGGTCCCGTGTGCTAGACACAGGACCCTTCCCCCTTGAAAATGTGAGAGAGTTTACATCCCCATGCCGTCGCCGTCATCCGCCTGCTTTCCGCGTCCGCCGCGCTTGCCGGATCGCTCGCTGTGCTTCTGCTTCATTTCGGCCATCTTAGCCTTTTGTTCGTCGGTCAAGACCGCAAATACCTGCGACTGCACCTTTGTGCGTGCGACCAACATCTGTGCGGCCAGATTTCCGTGTTCGGCCGCGATCGCTGAGATTGCGGCTTCGTCAAACGCACCGTTCGCGGTCGCTTCCTGGAGCTTCTGGCGATTTGCCTTCATTGCGTCGCGAAGTGGGGCCACTGCTGTCTTGTTCGTTTCGCGGATCGATTTGACCTGAGCCTTCTGCTCATCGGTCAGATCAAGTCCACGGAGCATCATGCCGCCTCCACCGCGTTTGTGCATCTTGCCGCCACGATGCATTCCTTTCTTGCCCATGCCATCGGCTTTCATTTCACCTGTCTGTGTGAAAACAAATATCGCTCCCATTGCTACCACCAGGATCGCTACAAGTCCTAAAGTTACTTTTTTCATTACTGCTCCTATCGTCATTCTTAAAGTGTGCGGCCATTTCCCGCGTCTGATACTTAGACGCAATTTGCGTGGTGTCGAATGTGGTCATTCCGCTATCGAACGTAAAGATTTGTAAAACCCGATGCGCGCCCGTTGCTTTTGCCGTAGAATGCAGAGGTGATGAATAAAGTTCTCATAATTGATGATGACGAAGAGCTTTGCGAGCTCGTGACCGAATATTTGACCGTCGAAGGTTTTGAAACGGAGGCAGTCCACAACGGCGAAGCCGGTCTCAAGCGTGCACTTTCGGGCAAGTACGAGATGGCGATCCTGGACGTGATGCTGCCAAAGATGAATGGTTTCGAGGTCCTCCGAAATCTGCGAAAAGAATCAAAGCTGCCGGTGCTTATGCTAACCGCACGCGGCGAAGATATGGAACGCATCGTCGGGCTTGAGACCGGTGCCGATGACTATTTGCCGAAGCCTTTCAATCCACGCGAACTCGTTGCACGACTCCGGGCAATACTCCGCCGTGCGGCTCCGGATGAGGATAGCGACGCACTTCCGGAGAAGATAGTGATCGAGGACATTGAGGTTACGCCGACAGCTCGTTCCGTAAAAATGAAAGGCGTTGACATAGGGCTCACTTCGGTCGAATTCGATTTGCTTGCGGCTCTGCTCCGAGATGCCGGCCATGTGGTCAAGAAAGAAGACTTGAGCGAAAAAGTGCTCGAACGCGAGCTTTCGCCTTACGACCGCAGCCTCGATATGCACATCAGCAATCTTCGCAAAAAGCTCGGCAACCGGGCCGACGGCAGCGAAAGAATTAAGACCGTAAGAAGCGTTGGATACATCTATACAGTCGTATGAATCTGTTTCTCAAAATTTTTCTTTGGTTCCTGGCGGCGATCGGCCTAATGATCGGCGTGGTCTTGTTTCTGAATTACACCATCCAAACCGAACCCATAGTCAGCCGATGGCAGACCTCGATGAACAATCAAATGAACATCTATGCGTCTACGGCCTCGCAGATCTACGATGTTCAGGGCCGTGAGGGCTTGCGATCATTCACCAATCGGCTAAAGGATTCGACCACGATAACCGAGGTAGATGTGGTCGATGGCAAGGGAAATATCCTTTTTGCTGACGTCGATGATATATCCGGCTATGTACCGTTGATCAACGAAACGATCGCGAGCGGGATAGTGCAAGTGCAGGCAAACGAAGCAAATACGGCACTTGCGGCTAAAACCTTCACCGTCGGTTCGGGTGATCAGCTTGTTTTGATCGTCAGGTGGGCACGGCCGCAGCCGGTCAGGGTGTTTGGCGACACATGGCTTCGGTATCTGCGATTGGTGGGTCTTTTATTAACGGCGCTCGTCGTATGCTACGCATTGGCCCGTTACCTTTCTTCCCCGATCGGCAAGATCCGGCGGGCCACCCAGAAGCTGGCGGACGGAGCTCTCGAAACACGTGTTGCGAACGAGGTCGGCAACCGCCGCGATGAACTCGCCGAGCTCGCCAAAGATTTTGACATGATGGCCGAACGGATCGAATCGCTCATAACGGCCCAGAAACGTCTTTCGCGTGATGTGTCGCACGAGCTTCGCTCACCGCTTGCCCGGATGAACGTCGCCCTAGAGATCGCGAAACAGAAGTCGGGCCCGGAAGCAAAGGCATTTCTTGAACGCATCGAGAACGAATCGATGAGGCTAAATGACATGATCGGCCGTTTGCTGACGCTCTCCAAGCTCGAGACCGGTTCTCGCGATTTCGAAAGGACTGACGTTAATCTTCGAAAGTTGGTAGAGCAGACTGCCGTTGATGCTGATTTTGAAGCAAATGCCAAAGGATGCTCGGTAAACGTGTCTCAGAACGACGACTGCAGGATACGAGGAAATGAAAGTTTGCTGCAGAGCGCCGTTGAGAACGTTTTGCGAAATGCGGTTCGATATACCGCCGAAGGGACCGCGGTGGATGTTTCGTTACGAACGATGAACGGCAATGCTGAGATCGTTATTCGCGACCGCGGCGAAGGCGTTCCGGAAGCAGAGTTGGCGAACCTGTTCAAGCCGTTCTACCGCGTTGGCGAAGCACGCGACCGGGGGAGCGGCGGTATCGGGCTAGGGCTGGCGATTGCCGAACAAGCTGTCCGCGCCCACGGTGGACGCATCGACGCCCGAAATGTGGAAGACGGACTTGAGGTAAAGATCAAGCTGGCATGCACCGCCAAAAAACCCGGAGCGGACCAAAAGAACGGAACGCACAGTTAGGCACTCTTTCTGGCCGCGATAAAGGACCGAACGGCGATCACGACAAACGTAAAGCAGATAAGCGCTGTCGCGATCTGCGATACGACGGCAACCGAGAACGTCAGCTCACTGATCCGCGGAATTATTCGGGCAGCCACCGCCAGGAATCCGATCAGGGCGACGACCACAGCCGCATGCATCAAGTGTTTTCGCAAATTTTCGCTCGATCTGGCCGCCAGGCCCAAGACTGCAAGTAAAACGCCGAAGATGGCCGGAATAAGAGCAGTCAGGCTCGCCGTACTGTTCGCCAGGCTGTACACGTATCCCAAAACTCCGATAAGGATCAGCAACGCTCCGTAAACTATCGCTATAGATGGCATATTTCTCCTCTGAAATGCGGTTTATACGAAACGAATCTATCAGAACTTTAGCCAAATATCGAATTCGGCCCGATAAGTATTGCAGGTCAGGAAAATAAGTTTGTTGCCTGGGAGATCTGAGCACAAAGCGACTACTTCACGACAGTTCCAACCCGCTCGGCCGATCTAAGATCGATCATCGAGAACGTCACGCACTTTGCGGGCGATCGTCGTTGGCGCAAATGGCTTCTGAAGGAAGTTTACTTTGTCGTGAAGAATTCCGTGTCTAACGACCGCATCGTCGGTATATCCTGACATGAAGAGGATCGGCAGATCAGGGATGAGTTCCAGAATTCGCTCTGACAATTGCCTCCCGCCCATTCCCGGCATCACGACGTCCGTGAGAAGTAGATCAGGCTTCGTCTCCATTTCGTTGACGATGCTCAGAGCTTCTTCGCCGCTTCCGGCTCCCGCGATCGTGTATCCAAGTTCGGTGAGGGTCGCACAAATAAGTCCGCGGACGCCTTCCTCGTCTTCGACGACCAAGATGGTTTCATTGCCTGGCGGCATTTCAGTTGATTCGTTTCCCATTTCTACCTCGTATTTTGTATCGCTGACTGCCGGGAGATAGACCTTAAATGAAGTTCCGACATCTGGTTCGCTATAGACCTCGATGTTGCCGTTGCTTTGCTTTATGTTTCCGTATGCGACGGAGAGGCCAAGGCCGGTTCCTTTGCCGCTAGGCTTGGTCGTAAAATACGGTTCGAATACCTGTCGCTTGTCACCTTCCGGAATACCGTGTCCTGTGTCCGATACCGTCATAACAACATACCTGCCCGGCCGCGCGTCCGTGTGTAGCCTTGCGTACTCACTATCGATGGTCACATTCTTGGTCTCGATCGTCAGCTTTCCTCCGAGCGGCATTGCGTCGCGGGAATTGATAACGAGATTCATCAAGACCTGCTCAAACCGAGCCGGATCGACTTTTACTAATGCCAGGTCATCGCTGAGCGAATGCGACATGTCGATGTCTTCGCCGATGATGCGGCTGAGCATAGAGTCTGCGTTTCGAATAACTTCATTCAGATCTACGACCTTTGGTTCAAGCACCTGTTTTCGACTGAACGACAGCAGTTGCGATGTCAGTAACGCCGACCTTTCGCCGGCTTCTTTTATTGCGACCAACCGCTTTTGGTTTGGATCGTTTTCGGGCGTTGACCGTAGGATCATCTCCGAATATCCGTTGATAATCGTCAGCAGATTATTGAAATCATGAGCAATTCCGCCCGCCAGCTTGCCGACCGCGTCTATTCGTTGCGACTGTTGGAGTTGCTCCTCTAGCAAACGGCGTTCTGATATATCATGCCCAATCGAAAGCAGGCCGGAGAAAGAACCATCCGGATTGAAGAGCGGCGTGTTATGCCACTCGCAGATTATTTCGCGCCCGTCTTTCGTGACATTCGTCTTGACGGTGTTTGATTCCGTCTTTCCGGACCTCATTTCTTCGAATGCTTCGGCTGCTTCCGCATGGCGATACTTCGGTATCACCAGGTCGATCGGGTGTTTTCCAATGACCTCATGTTCACTGAAACCAAACATTCTTTCGGCTGTCGGGTTCCATCGCGTGTAGCGAAAGTTATGGTCGGTGAGTAGATACCCGAGGGGCATACGTTCGATCTGTACCTGAAGGTGCATGATCACACGACTGAGCTCGGCCTCAAAGCGTTTCCGGTCAGTAATGTCGCGGCTAACGCCGATAAGGCCAATGATCTCGCCGTCGGGATTACGAAGCGGAACCTTTCGTGTCAGGAACCATTGTGGC
>JBBQTV010000018.1:0-27964 GCA_038212935.1 Pyrinomonadales bacterium
GCTATCGGGCTGGTGCAATTGCTTCCACTTGGGTCCGCCGGTATTCCCGCCGGAGTCCTAGACCATTCGGCTTCGTCCGCACTCTCGATCGATCCATTCGCGACCCGGCGATTTGTTGTCCGCCTGACGATCTGCCTCGTCTTCTTCTCGGCATTCCTCGTTTTTGTTCAAAGCCGCGATCGGGTCAAACGGGTTGTCTTCGTACTGATCACCTTCGGAACATTGATGGCGTTCTTTGGTATCATTCAGCGGCTTGCAAACCCCGAGGCGATCTACGGGTTGCGGCCGACACCCCAGGCGATCCCCTTCGGTTCATACGTCAATCAGCATCATTTCGCGTCATTGATGGTAATGATCTCGGGACTCGCGATATCGATTCTTGTCGGTTCGGCGGTCAAACCGGACAAGAAGCCGCTGCTTTATATTGCGATCGTAATGATGGGGCTGGCCATCGTTTTTACCAGTTCTCGCGGCGGAATGCTTAGCTACCTTGGTGTGATCGGCTTTATCCTGATCGCCCGCTCTCTTTTTCTTCGCCGCGCGCCGAAGACGATGTCCGGTGACGAACGGGTAGGGGCCCGCCGGCTGTTTTCCGCGTTGGCAGCCGGAGCGGCATTGTTGATATTAGGGTTAGGCCTGATCATCTTTCTTGGTGCGGGCGACGGATTGATGCGGGGTATCGGGCTTTCGGATACAAGCGGCGACGTGACCAGCGGCCGAAGCCATTTTTGGTGGGTAGCGGTTCAGATTTTCCTTGCGAATCCGGCGATCGGGACGGGACTGGATACCTTTGGTGTGGCGTTTACGGAATTTGACACGCGAATCGGTATGTACCGGGTCGAACAAGTACACAACGACTACCTTCAGGCCCTTACGGATGCGGGAATCTTTGGTTTTCTTTTCGTGGCGTCATTTGTTGTATTGCTTTTCCAACGGTCGCTGCGACTGATATCGAAAGCCGAGGACAATTTTTCGCGGGCAGTTTTGGCGGGGGCATTAGCAGGCTGCTTTGGCGCGATGATACACAGCTTTTTTGATTTTCCGCTGAGAACGACGTCGAATGGGTTCGTCTTCTTGCTGCTCGCCGCGCTCGCTACGACCGCGATACCTGCAGCGGTTGGATCAAAGGGCGTTCAGAAGAACCCTAGCGGACAATGACTGTGATCGCTTTTTGACCGCAAGGGGCAATAAGCTCAACCCGAAACAAACCTTTTCGGGGGCTCAGCGACTTCACGACATAGAATGCCCGGCCAGAAACACCGGCGATCTGAGGTTCGAGGCGAATCTCAACATCCTCGGGGCTCTCAGATCTTGCACTTATCGAAGTGACATCGCCGTCGGTGCCGACTATCAATCCCACACTTCCGCCATTGTTCACTATTGCAACCTTGTCTTGGCTGGCTTCGATCGTACACGGAACGACGGGCACTGATGTCGCAGGCTCTTCGGTTATTGATTCAGTATCCGCTGAGGACTGGGTCTCTTCGCTCGTAGTTTCCCCTTTTTTGCCCTCCGGTTTCGATTCAGGCTTTGGGGAGGATACGCGACGCGGACGCCTTGGAGGTATCTCAATAACGATCGGCTCAAAAAGTGACGTCGACGAAGTGGTTTTAGCGTCGGATGAAATGGGAACAGGATCGCCGATCTTTGAATCGCCGTCCGTTATCGGCTTAGCCTCGTTGTTTGGCGGGACGGTCGATTCAGCGACCGTACCGGGGGTCGCTGCCGGTGTAGGCAAAGTAGCGGCCGCATCAGAGGGAATCGGTTCACCACTGCGTTTTTGTGTTTCTTGCCCGGGAATTGCATCTCGCGAGGTTGTGTTCTCACTGACGGGTAGTTGGTCGGCCCGATCGACCTCTTTCGTTTCTGAGGTGTCGGCCGTTGGTGTTTTCAGCGGATCAGCGGCGGGAGTTTCCGATGGGACCACCATCGCCTCGGACTCTCTACCAGATTCCTTCACGGTTTCGGGCTGGGCCACGGCGACCGAAGGCAGCGGGTCCGGCCCGATCTTTTCCTCGAGCCCTTCGGTACCATTGTTGACCCGGCGATAGATCGATGAGATGACGGCGTACTTGACGATGTCCGGATTCGCCTTGTCATAGCCTTGAATATAATTCTCAAGTGCTTCCTCGTCCTTGCCTTGTGCTGTTAGAGCGTCGCCGAGACGCCATTTCGCGGAACGCCACCATGCGCTGTCGACCGGCAGGACACTGATCGATCTCTTTAGCCGAATAATCGCTTCTTCGTTTTCGGACCGCTGAAGGTGCGCCCAACCTGCGAGTTCCTCGATCCGGCCGCGGGCGATCGCAGACAACGTTTGTCTGGGGATCTCAGGGATCGGCAAGTACTCATTTTTTAGAAAGGCGTTCATGCGGCCGTTATAAACTTCGCTAGCAAAGACCGCTGACGAGGCTTGTTTTGGTTTGATGCCTGCATCGGCGTTCGGAATGGCAGCCTGAATGATTTCGAGGGCCAGAGCCGGATCGACTCGTTTCGCCAGAACCTCAGATGCAGCATAGATCTGACGATGGAACTTCATGTCGTCGCTGCCGACGGTGAAGTTTCTGGCAGCTTCGGCGATCTCGACGCTGTCAGGTTCGGGTGCTTCGAGTGTAGCCGTGAGCTCAAGCAAGGCAGCCAGCCGGGCGGAAGCTTCGCGATCTACGGCCCCTTTCGCGGCGAAAAAGCTCGCCCTCCTCTCAGCCGCGAGCAGTTCGTCGAAGTTTGGTGCCGAGCGTTCTATCCTTCGGCCGAGTTTTGCTTTTATGGCCCCATTATCGACCGTGAAGCTCTTTCGGATCTCGTCGGCCGCTTCGCGATACAGGCCCGCAGACAGCCTTGTGAGTGCGATCTCGAACTCAAGCGTTGGGAAGTTGCCGAACTGCCGGGCAGCGGCAAGCGTTTTATCTGCCTCCAAAGGCTTTCCCTGGAGCAAATGGCCGCGTGCCATTGCGATATGCGCCCAAATGAAGCGCGGTTCGATACGAAGTGCCTGATCTGCCAGATCGACGGCCGCGTCACCATTACCATTCGCGGCGTGCCAATACGCCACACCTGCTAAAAGAGTCACATTGGCCGGATTCTCGGCAATAGCTTCGTCGAGGGCAGATTCGGCTTCGTCACGTTTGCCGCTCTCGAAGAGCGACATCACCAATCCGGTCAGAGCCGGTAAATTATCTGCCTCCGCAACACGAACGTCGCGATAAAGAGCTGCCGCTTCGGCGGGTTTTCCCTGGGCTCGCAGCATATCAGCGAGTTCGCGTTTGGTTGTAATGTTGACGGGGTCGAGTTCTAAAGCCCTAGCATAGGATGAGGCCGCCCCATCGATGTTGAAATTTAGCCGCTGAGCAAGCCCGAGTGTCTGAAACACCGGCGCGGAATCCGGTGCGGTCTCGGCCGCCGCCAACGCCAGACGTTCAGCATTTTCGCCGCTTTCCACGTTCAAATAAAATGCTGCGAGGGCGATGAGCCTTTTGGGGTCAACCTGTGCAAATGGTTCGAGCGCAGCGGCAATCTCGATCGATTCCTTTTGACCGCCGCGTAGAAAAAGATTGCCGGGCAGGCGGATCATCGTTTCAGCGAAAAGATCATCGTTTACGGGCTGAGGAGCTTCGGCAATAGCAAGTTTGTAGAGAGCCGCTGCCCCCGGAATGTCGCCGCTGATCAGTTTTTCGTCCGCCATCGCGATACGAGCGATCAACAGAGCGGCCTGTGCCTCGTGCCGGCGTTCGGAATCCGGATAGTCGCTGACAAATCGGGAAAGGGCTTCTGAACGTTGTTCGGCAGTCGCGGCTGCGATTGCCGATTCAAAATCGGTCTTATGCTTGTCTTCCGGAGTCGGTGTCGGCTGCGTCGATTTCGCAGACGTTCGGGTTGTTGCCCCACGACCCGCCGATTGTCCTTCGCTAACATGTGCCAAGGTAAGCAGGATCAATATCAGACTTAGGATCTTCATATAAACATTAACCTCCGCGTCCGGGGCGAGTCGCGGGCAATTCATTCGATCAAGCGAGAATAATATCACGTAATTGCGTTACTACGCGTTTCGGGCTTATGCTCGAACAATGAACGATCACGAACGCGAATGGTCGCAAATGATCTCAGCGGCGATCACCGCTGCCAGAAACACCGGGCGGTCGGATATTGCGGATTATCTGACGCTTCGGGCTGCCAATGACACGATCCGGCTCGCCGGCATCCAGTGGTTGTTCGACAACTTGATCGGGTTCGCCGCCGAGGCCAATCGCGTCAACGCCGCCGTCGAGATCGAACGCTTCGATCCGCATAGTTTCGACCTTCGCGGCGCACGGTTAACTGGTTCGAAGATTCAAATTCGACTGGGTGTGAGATGTTTGAGCGTCGAAGCAGGTTGGACGCGGTCTCCCGGCGACGGATTTATGCGCGGTGGAGCACTTGCGGCGGCGAAATTGACCCATTTCGGGATCTCGCGTTCCAACGTCGAATTGCTGCTAATAAAGGGGGAGGCAGCCCCGCACTGGAGACAGGTTGCCGACGGGAAAGCGACGCTCGATTTTGAGCTCGACGGCCTTGCCCGGCACTTCAAGATATTCGTCGGCGCATAGACGGCCGGGCAGCAAGGCTTTATCTTTACGCTGATAAGTAATAGAATCTATATTCGTAACGTTTTTACGCAGGAGACCCATAAATAGTGAGAGCAGAGTTAGAGAAATTAATTGATCTTCAGATCACAGATACAAATATTCGCCGATTGAAACAGATAATCGAAACGTCGAATGAAAAGCGTGCTGAAATTGAACAGGAGTTCGAACAGCACGCTTTTGCTATTCGGGAGCTGCAAAATCGACGGGAAGGCTATCAGACTGAAAAACTGGAACTCGAGAAACAAATAGCAGATAACCAAACCTACCTGGAACGAGCCGACCGCAACCTCAAACACTCGCAAAACCAGAAAGAATATGAAACCGCGATGCGGGAGACGGATGCCCTGCAGAAACAGATCGCAGCTTTTGAGACCCAGATCGTTGAGAAGATGACCGCGGTAGAGGAACTTGATACGGATCTCGAATCACGCTCTGAGGAGATAAATTCCCTGGACGCCAAACGAGAAGCGGCTTTAGCCGAGTTTGAAAAAGAAGTGAAGACAGCGAAAACCCAATTGGCGTCTGAAGAAAAGAAACGTGCAGTTGTCTTTGACACTCTCCCGGCTCAATTGGCATCGGTGTACAACCGACTTGCACAGCGTAGCCGTGACGGGATCGCCGTTGCAGAGGTCGTGAACGGCTCATGTTCGGCTTGCTTCATGTCGCTCCGGCCTCAGATGCAGCTAGAGGTTAAGCGCATGAATGCGATCGTTACCTGTGAGAGTTGCACGCGGATACTTTATATCGCGAATAGTGAGGCTGAGGCAGCGTCGAACTAGGACACACAATAGTTTTCAAAGGAAAGGCCGGTGTAAAAGCCGGTCTTTTATTTTGTCCAATCATCGGCGATATGAACTTCGGCCTCGATCGGGACGCCGCTGACGTACTCGCTTCCGGCCTCTATCATGGCTTCACGCAGTAGGTTGGCCGTTCCGTCGGCTTCATCGGCACTGCATTCGACAACAATTTCGTCATGAACGATGTTGACGAGCCTGCCGGAGGTCCCGCGTAGTGAATCATGCAGCAAGCGCAATGCGCGTTTGAGGATGTCAGCCGATGTTCCCTGGATGGGCATATTGACACCGTACCGTTTTGCTGACGCGATGGCCTGGCGGTCGTTCTCGTCAAAGCGGAGCCGTACCATTCGGTCGGAAGCTGTTCGGGCAATGCGTTCAGTAATGACGCGCGCCGCCGATTCGCGGAGGTACGAATCGAGCGAACTGTACGTCGAGAAGTATTTCCTTAATGTATTCTCGGCATCAGCCTGGGAGATTCCGGTCATCGATGCAAAACGCGAGGCACCGATGCCGTAGACAACGCCGAAATTCAACCGCTTGGCGAAGGACCGCTGCTCCGCGCTGACGTTGGCGGCATCGACATTAAATACCTGCGAGGCTGTTGCCGAATGGAAGTCGCGGCCCGATTCGAATGCCTCAATGAATGCCTTATCGCCGGAAAACGCGGCTAAGATTCGAAGCTCGATCTGAGAATAATCTGCGATCACAAGTTTATTGCCATCTGCCGCACGGAAGCATCGCCTATATGCCGTCTCGTGCGGTATCTGCTGGAGGTTGGGATTCGAGCAGGAAAAGCGACCGGTTGGAGCTCCGATCTGGCGAAAGTCGGCGTGGATCCGGCCTGTTTGCGGTTCGATAAATTCGAGAACGTTCTCGCCAAAGCTGGTGATCATCTTTTGAGCGGCGCGATATTGCAGAAGCTTGGCGATGACCGGGTAATCTTCGGCCAGGGGCTGAAGCTGCCACGCCCGAGTCGTTTCAGGAATTGGTATGCCGAGATTTCGCAGGGCGTCGCTCACTTGATTCTGCGAATCGAGATTTATCTCCGTGCGGCCAAACAACGAAGCCTGAGCGACGCCAGCTGAAAGCAATTCCTGCAATTCGTTAGCAGCCACAGCCTGATCTGCCTTAACTTTTTCGAGCTGAGCTCGCCACCGGTCACTATCAAGGTAAAGCCCGTTCAGCTCCATCTCGGCGATAGGCATGACACAGCGAAACTCAAGCTCCGCCGCCTTTTCGAGATTATCGTCTCGCAGCCGCTCCGCGATCTGTGCCTGGAGGGGCAGCATGATCGCGGCATCGCGAGCAGCATATTCGAGCTGTGATTGGGAAAGGTCACCAGAGCTCCAATCGCTGACCTGTTGTGACTTATCAAGTTCGGTTCCGATAAAATACTGGGCGGCATCTGCAAGCGAATGTCGACGTTCGGTATCACCGGCGGCAAGCAATTGACTTGCAAGATATGTATCGAAGACGCCACCTAATTCGCATCCGAGATGATAACGGACCCATTTCGCATCGAATTTTGCATTGTGGGCGATCTTGACCGGGGTTTCATCGGCGATAAGTTTACGCAGCGAGGCGAGATCCGGGTTATTTCTTAGCCCGCCGTTTCCTGCAAAGTCGCGGAGGTCGATTATATAGGACGCTTTACCCGTACTGAACTGGACCAGTCGCAATTCGCCGCGATATGGGTCGAGATCGGTGGTTTCCGTATCAAAGCCAAGAAAGCGCTCTGACGAAAGTTCATTAACGGCCTTTAAAAGCCCTTCCGAGTCTTTGATCAGTTGGAAATAGATATCCATAGCATTAAAAGCAGGTTTGGTCGCGTGGGATAATTGTATCCGCCATGGCATGCAATTCAAACCGGACATCAAGAAACTGCAGGATTACATTTACGGTTGGGGAAATATCGTTTATACTTATCGAGAGTTTGCCCCTATTGACGATCAACAGTCACGGAACGGAGCGGACATTTTAGATTTTCTTGGCAATAGTAGCCAACTGACAGAATTTATCGGGGTCGAGCACGATCCGGCTGATGGCATCAGGATTAGTGCTCCCTTCGGCATGGCGAAATGGTTCGCCGTTGCCTGATCGAGATTCCTGCGTGAAAAATTTCATCTCCGTCATTCCGGGACCCTTGTCCGGAACCCACACCGAAGTTCGGATAATAGCGCTACATCGATATGCGGCTTCGTTGCTGCCCCCTACTTGTCAGATAATATTCAGATCCGTTCCTTTTGATCGTATCCGTCCGGGTAACGAGAAACCAATTTTTTAGGAAGACAATAATTTATGTCGAAAGAGATGATCATCAGCGTCAATGGACGCGAAAAGAAGATCGCGATTCTTGATAATGGAAAGGTTACTGAGTTCTATATAGAGCGCGGTGAAGAAAACTCCGGAATAGCCGGCAATATCTATAAGGGCCGGGTTCAGCGCGTACTCCCCGGCATGCAATCGGCATTCGTTTCGATAGGCCTTGAACGCGACGCGTTTCTCTATGTATCCGATTTCTTTGACGAAGAAGAAGAGATCGAGCGCATTGTTATGGAGAAATCCAAAAAATCTTCTCCGGAAGAGGCAAAACGCGAAGCTAATGACCGCATCGATCGTGCACGCATCGAACGTGAAAAGCAAATGGAGTCGGCGCAGGAAAAAACGGAGCCGCTCATTGACGCTGGAGCTTCAGATGACGGTGATGATGATGCCGGGGACGAACGGCAAGAGCAATCCGACGCCGGAGAAAAGAGAGGCCGCAGTCGCCGTGGCCGCAAGCCGAGAGATACACGCGACGATGCGAAGGCCGCCGCCTCTAACGAGGACGATAAAGCGGATGACGAACCTGAAAGCCGCGAGCCTATCTTTGAATTCGAAGATTCAGGCTTCGAAAGGATAATCGATGACGAAGAAACTGGCGATCTATTCAAAGATGCGTATATGCAGGAAGCGATCGTCGACAAGGTCAGAGCCATCGAATTTGACATGGAAAGTACCGACGAGGCAGAGGTCGGCTCTCTGATCGGTACGCTTAAAACAGAAGAAGCTGGATTCGAACGAATTGCGGACGACGATGAAGACATGGACACGAAGCCGAAACGCGGCCGGGCCAAGTCGACAACGGGCCGCGGAGCGAAGAAGGCTGCGAAAACCAAGGGCGAATCTGATAGTGGGAATCGTGACGACGAAGAAAAGCCCAAACGAGCAAAACGGTCGACAGCTAAAGAAAAGACCGCCAAACCGAAGACTACCGGTTCACGGACGAAGAAGAAAAAGGAAGATGACGAGCCGCTAGCGGATGCCGAGGCGTCAGAGAAGCAGCCGAATGAGACCGCGGAAATGTCTGTTCGCCGCGGAGGGCGTGGCCGTCGACGTGGAGGCCGTGGTAAAAAGCCGGAAAGCGGCGAATCTACTAATGAGATAGCCGGTTTCGAAGACGTAGCCGCCGATGATGGCGAATCGGGCGATGACGCCGGAAACAAGGCCGACGCCAAGGACACCAGGAACGACGACCAGTCACCCGAGAGACCTGATCACACCGAGGCTGATGAGAGCGGTCCAAAGGACGACGCCAAATCAAAAGACACAGACGACCGCGACGACCGCGACGACCGAGATAACCGCGGCGAGCGCGGTGGAAGAGGCCGCGGGCGAGGCGGACGCGGAAGAAGCGACAGTCGTGACGATAATAAGCCTCAAGATAACCGAACTGATCGTAGCGATCGCGGCAACCGGAATGATCGCAACGATCGGGGCGACCGCGGCGAACGAAAATCGCAGCCGACCATTTCAGACCTATTACGAGAAGGACAGGAGATCCTGGTCCAAATAGCTAAGGAGCCGATAGCGAAGAAAGGTGCACGGATAACTTCGCACATTGCACTTCCCGGACGGTTCTTGGTTTATATGCCGACGATCGAGCATCTAGGCGTTTCCCGAAAGATCGAATCATCAAGCGAACGGGGCCGGCTCCGCACACTGATCCAGCGTATCCGAACAGAAGAAGAGATCCCCTCGGGCGGCTTCATCGTTCGTACGGCCGGTGTAGGGATCTCAGAAGAAGACCTTCGTCAGGACGCCCGATATCTTGTTCGTACGTGGGTCGATATCCGCAAAACGACGGAAAAGGCAAAATCGCCTGCGTTAGTACATCAGGACCTTGACATCGTTCAGCGATTACTGCGTGATCAGCTTTCTGATGAGTTCACGGCGATCAGAGTAGATAGCGAAGACGAATACCAGCGTACGGTCGAGTTCATCAACCGAATTCAGCCGAGGCTGGTGAATCGCGTCAAGCTTTACACGCGGGAGGCCCCGATCCTCGAAGCCTATGGTGTTCAAGAGGAGATCGACAAGGCTCTTAAGCCCCGAGTGTGGCTGAAATCCGGCGGGTACCTAGTTATCAATCAGACGGAAGCTCTTGTCGCAATCGACGTCAACACCGGCAAGTTTGTTGGAAAGGGCAACGCGCGGCTTGAGGACACGATCACGCGTACCAACATGGAAGCGGTTGATGAGATCGCACGTCAGATCCGCTTGCGCGATCTCGGCGGTATTATCGTGCTCGACCTGATCGATATGGAGGATCGCCGCAACCGACATAAGGTGTCGCAAGCGCTCCAAGAGGCACTCGCATCGGACAAATCGCCGAACAAGGTTCTTTCGTTCAACGACTTTGGACTGATCATCATGACCCGAAAGCGAGTCAAGCAATCGCTCGAACGAACGATGTGTGCCCCATGCGAATACTGTGAGGGTGCAGGCTGGGTCAAATCGCCGCAGACCATCTGTTACGAATTGCTTTCCGAGGCGCGAAGGTTGTCTCGAGAGGTAGATGATGTCAGGCAGACAACGTTACGCATTCACCCGGAAGTGGCAAAGGCCCTCCGTACCACTGAGAAGCCGGTACTTGAGGAGATCGAGGCACATCTGGGAAATGTGGATGTCACGGCAGACCCGCATATACATCAGGCACAGTTTGATTTCGCCTTTGTATAAAGCAGAAGCGGTAGAATAAAAAAGGGGGGCACCGTCGTCGGAGCCCCCCTTTTTGTTTTCAGCCTTCTATTAATTAAAGTTTCAGGCTCTTTTTCAATTCCTTTTGAGTCGCAGGTTTAGCGAAGTATGCTTCAGGGACCCGCGAGTTGTGATCGACGGATTCGACATTTATCCGCGACATATGGTTTCCGCTTTGAAAGCGGTCAATAATGAACGGAGCCTTTATGCCGCCCACAGACACGAACTGAGCGTAACGATCTTCCTCGATCACTTCTTCCCCGTCGGCATTACTTCGGCGTTGTATGGCCTTTGCCGGAGCTCCGTCGTCAGCCCCTATTTCGAATTCAACTATTGTCCCATCGTCGTAAATCAGCTTCAATATATCATTGCGTTTACCGAGCGTGGCTTGCCTGCGGCCTGTGTACTCGAGCTTCGCTTCTCCCTTCCAACTGCCACGCAAGAGAGAATCTAGGCTTGCACGCAAGCCTTTTTTGAAATTGTCTATCTGCTCTTCGGTTTGGTCTTTTATCGATTCCATATTGCCATCAAAGACCCAGCCGGTATCGCCGACATTGGTTTGAACGGTATTGACCCTTCCAGCTTTGAATTCGGTTCGCTCGCTGGCCGGAAAAACGATCACGTCATGAAAACTCTGGAACGATACAATGATGCCATCGCGGAGGACGCTGTACCTGCCTCGGCTGACTTGGGTTTTTACGTTCAGATAAGCGTCGCCGCCCATGAATTGGACCGCCCGGGCAATGACGGTCTCGGGCTGGATCTCACCCGTCGTGGATTGCGAGAAAACGGGCAGAGCTGGAATGGCAAAAAGCAGCACCAGGAGCCGCAGATAGGGAGCAGATCGTCGGAGGCTCATAATCAAGAGGGGGTTTACAGCTGGTAGCGGACAACCTTGGTCACGCTCATTTTCTTTCCGTTTACGTGGATCGCGGGCCGGAACTTTATCTTCGCAACGGCCGCATCGACGCGCTTTTTGAGTTCATCACTTAGAGGCGTCACATATTTGAAAACAGTAACGCGGCCTTTATCGCCAAAGAAGACCTCGACCACGATCTCTCCGTTAGCCGCCGAAGGCAACTCGCTACGGGTGATCAAGGGTTTCGGCGTTTCCATGATCGCGACTTTCGTCTTAATGTCGGGGTCAGCGTCCTCATAATACAGGCTGAAGTTGTAGTCGATCTGTATGATGGCGTCCACTGGTTCTCCGTTTACTAACTGCGGGCGAAATCGGATACCTTTCGCTGATGCCACCGCCTGTTGCGTAAGCCCATATGGCAGATAGTTGAGCGGCGACACATTGCCGACCTGGCCATTAGCCAACAGCGTGACTCGCAGGCGGATCGAGCCCTCTACCATGTTCTGGCGGGCGAGGCTCGTGTAGGGAGCCCGGGGCTTTTCGGTGACCTCAGCTTGGCGAAAAACACCCTTGCGAGCGGGGGCGGCGGCCGTCGTCGCTTCAGACGCCTGCGAAAAAGCCGACAAAGAAAAGAGGAGGGGCGCGGAAAATATTGCCAACAAGGGACGTACGAAGAATTTGGATGAAAGCATATATCTTGGCCAATCGGTCAAAAAAAGGGCTTTCGCGATATTATCACTAAAGCCCTCTCATTTGGAATTATTTGAACCGGTTAGTTCAAACTGAAAGTATCATTAGGTTTTACGACGATCTCGCCTTCTTCAGCATCCACCGTAAACCGCATACCATTCTTCCACTGATTCGTTATCGGGAGTTTTACCTGCTGGTCAATGTGCCGCTTCAGAAACCGGGCTCCATAAGCGGGACTAAATCCTTTCTCGGTTAGCAGGTCAACCGCTCCGTCAGTTACATCAACAAGCTTGCCTTGACGTTCCATCTGACGCCGCATTTTAGCGAGATATATACCTGCGATATCGCGAACTTCGTCCATCGTGAGCGGCGAGAAGATAATTATCTCGTCGATACGGTTTCGGAATTCAGGCGTGAAGCGTGTTTCTGCTGCCTTCAACACATCGCCTTTTATTTGCTTCATATCGCCAAGCGTTTTCTGCCCGAACCCAAGCGGCTTCTCATATTTCTTGAAGTTCTCAGAACCGAGATTGGACGTCATTATGACGATCGCGTCGGAAAGATAGACCTTCTTCCCGCGTCCGTCAGTTATCCAGCCTTCGTCAAATGCCTGAAGAAATATGTTCATCAGGTATGGCGATGCCTTTTCGACCTCGTCCAGCAGCAATACCGTATACGGATTGTCGCGGAGTTGTTCGGTCAAGATGCCGCCGCGTTCTGATCCGACGATGCCGCGGGGCATGCCGATCAGCTTTTCAATTCCGACCGTACCATCGCCGTACTCAGACATATCGATCCGAACCATCTTGCCTTCGTCACCAAACATGAATTCGGCGACCGCCTTTGCAAGTTCGGTCTTGCCTACGCCAGTCGGTCCGAGGAACAGCAAGACGCCGTCCGGAGCATAATGGTTGTCTTTCAGCGGGCCTTTGTTCAGCCGAAGCCGCTCGGCTACAGAGCGCACTGCATCCTTTTGCCCAATTACGCGGTTCGCCAGATCGATTTCCATCTGCGAGAACCTGTCGGACGTGTCCCGATAGATCATATCCTTCGGGATCCGCGACTCTTGCGAGATAACATCAATTATATGTTCAGCCTGAACGACAAGCTTTTCGGGCTGGTTGATCTCAACCTTGACCGAAGCCGTGTCGAGCCATCCGATCGCTTTGTCCGGAAGGTGCAGATTGCGGATGTATTTCGGCGACATCTCGAGAGCCATATTGATCGCTTCGTCCGAGATAGTCACGGAATAGTTCTTCTCGAGCCGCGGCCGCAGGCCAAACAAGATCTCCTTCGTTTCATCGATCGTCGGCTCGTCTACCTTAACAAGCCTAAAGCGTCGCGAGAGTGCCTCGTCCTCACCGATGTACTCCTTGTATTCAGTAATGGTCGTCGCGCCGATTATTCGCAGCTCACCGCGAGCCAATGCAGATTTGAACATATTCGCCGCATCCGACGTCGTTCCCATTGCCGCTCCGGCACCAATTATTGTGTGAGCTTCGTCGATAAAGAGAATAATGTTGTCTTTCTCTTTTACTTCGTCGATGATGCCTTTGATACGTTCTTCGAACATTCCACGAAGCATCGTTCCTGCTACGAGGCCGCCCATTTGAAGCTGAACGATATGCGCATCGCGAAGCCGTGCCGGAACCTTTTCCGGTTCAAGCTCGATCAAACGTGCTAATCCCTCGACAACAGCGGTTTTACCTACGCCGGGCTCACCAACGAGCATAGGTGAATTGGACCGCTCTCGGTGTGAAAGGATCTCGATCATCTGAAGGATCTCTTTTTCGCGTCCGATCGTCGGCGGGATCTTATCCTGCCGGGCGAGTTTGTTCATTGAAACACCGAAATGTCTCAAGAAGCTCGGCAATTCATATTTCTGGCGTACCCGTTCTTCTTCCTTTTCACGCTTGCGAATTCGGGTTCGGGCGGTCTGTGCGACCTCATCCGACGGTACGCCAAGGTTCTGAAGAACGTCATTAAGAATGCTCCGCTCGTCGTTCGAGAGAACGTAAAATATGTCGCTGCCGTCGATGACGCGGCGGCCTTGCGAGCGCGCACGATCCATCGCACGTTTGAAAAGTTCGGTCGTTTCCGGAGCGATACGAAATCCTTTGCCCGAATGCTGCCGCCCGCTGTCCATGCGTTTCTCGATCAAAAGCTTGACCGATCGCGGATCAACCGAAAGGTCGCGCATCGTCGAATTGAAAAGATCATCCTCTTCTGCGGCGACCGCGTGAAGTACATGCTCGATAGCGACGTAATTCTGCTCGCGCCTTCGCGACGCGTCGAGAGCGGATTCCAGCACGCGACGGCCGCTATCGCTAAATTTATCTTTATATGCGTCTATATCTGCCATAACACCTTATTTACTGCAGGAAAGATCCGAACGAAGGGCGGGCCGGGGGAACCGCAAACCTTATAATATCATTTCGCCAACCCGATCAGGAATATTTTTCCGGCAGCTATGAAGCTTTGATGCCGTCGCGGCAAAAAGAGCTACACTAAAATTTAGCTTGTCTGAAGCTAATTCTGGTCGCCCGCCGTTTGTGCCATTGCCTTACCGACCTGAACACGGGCCGGGCGAAGCAGTCGATCCCCGAACTTATAGCCGCGAGCGTATTCTTTTGTTATCTTGCCGTCATCTTCCGCCCCGACCGGGGCCATGTCAACCGCCTCGTGCAGTTCCGGGTCGAATTCGACGCCGATGGCCGGCACCGCCTCAACGCCTACGCTCGCGAGAGCCTGTTCAAAGCTACGGGCAACACCGCGAACACCGTCGCGAAGATTGTCGACCGAAGCGTCCTGCTCGCTCGCATTCACAGCGAGGTTCAGATTATCAAGTACGGGAAGCAGCGTCTGCAAGAAGTTAAACTTGCCCTGACTTGCCCGATCCTCGAGTGTCTTCATCAAACGGGCCCGCATCTCGGCAGTTTCTTTCTCAAGGTTCGCCTTCACCTCGTCAAACTTCGCCTGAACGCCGACAAGCTTGAATTCGGCGGCTTCGCGTCGTTCGGTTTCAGCCTTTAGCTTGTTTTCAAGCTCAACCTCTTTCGCCGATGGACCGGGAACCCTCGTCTCGCTTGCGGGGACATCGTCGACGGCCACACGTTCACCCTGCTCATTGAACCTGCGTTTATCGTTGACGGGAATCTTATATTCGTCGTTTTCGGACACTTCTTCGTTATATTCGTTTTCGCTCATCTTCTTTCTTTTAAACATATCTTGACTAGATAGTAAATCCTGAACCGAAAAATACGAAATAGTTCCAATGGCTCGCAGTTCGTAACTTCCGATCTGACGTACTGATCATTCTCCTCCTACCGCCTTTTGCTCGCCTTCTTTGACGTTGAACTGCATCTCCCCGCCGTCAGCGGTCAAGACTACGGTCTGGCCGGAACCGATCTCGCCATTCAGAAGTTTTACAGCCAGCGGATTCTGGATCAGCGACTGGATCGCCCGTTTCAGCGGACGCGCACCGTAAACAGGATCGTAGCCTTGTTCGACGATAAGCTCGCGGGCGGTTTCGTGGAGCTCGATCGTGATATCGCGGTCGGCAAGGTTCTTGCGAAGCTTTTCAAGCTGAACGTCGATGATCATCGCGATCTGTTCGCGAGTGAGCTGAGTAAAGACAACTATGTCATCGATGCGGTTCAGGAATTCAGGTTTGAAATGATCCCGAAGAACCTGCAGCACATCTTTCTTTATATCGCGGTCTGCCAGTGGATTTTCGACCGATGCCTGTATCTCACGTGAACCGAGATTGGACGTCATAATTAAGACCGTGTTTTTGAAATCAACGACGCGGCCTTTGCTGTCCGTCAGACGCCCGTCATCCAGGATCTGAAGCAGGACGTTAAAGACATCAGGATGCGCCTTTTCGATCTCGTCAAACAATACTACCGAATATGGCCGTCGGCGAACGGCTTCGGTTAGCTGGCCGCCTTCTTCGTAACCCACATATCCCGGAGGCGCACCTATCATTCGTGCGACGGCGTGCTTCTCCATATACTCGGACATATCGAGCCGGACCATTGCCCGTTCGTCGTCGAATAGGAATTCAGCGAGGGCACGAGCGGTCTCGGTCTTGCCGACGCCGGTGGGGCCAAGAAAGATGAAAGAGCCGACGGGGCGATTCGGATCCTGAAGACCGGCGCGGGCACGGCGGACAGCGTTCGCAACTGCCTGCAGCGCCTCGTCCTGGCCGATCACGCGTTTGCTGAGATTCTGTTCCATCGCGACGAGCTTCTGCATCTCGCCCTCAAGCATCTTAGATACAGGAACACCGGTCCACTTTGCGACCACTTCAGCGACGTCTTCTTCGTCAACTTCTTCCTTCAGGAATACACCTTCTTTTTGGAGTTCCTGCAAACGCCCCTGCTCGGTCTCAAGGAGTTTTTCAAGCTCAGGAATGCGCCCGTATTGCAGCTCTGCGGCCTTTGTTAGATCGCCCGCCTGCCGCGCTTGTTCTAGTTTGAGTTTAGCTTCCTCAAGCTCGCCCTTGGCGGTCCGCATTTTTTCGATCTCATCTTTCTCTGATTGCCATTTCGCCTTCATTGCCGAAGACTTTTCATTCAGATCAGCGATCCGGCGTTCGATGTCGTTGAGCCGTTCTTTAGATTTTTCATCGGTTTCACGTGAGAGAGCCTGACGTTCGATCTCAAGCTGCAGGATCTCGCGTTCGAGAACGTCGATCTCTTGCGGAAGCGAATCGATCTCGATGCGGATCTTCGATGCGGCCTCGTCGATGAGGTCGATGGCCTTGTCTGGCAAAAACCGGTCTGTGATATAACGATGCGAAAGAGTTGCGGCGGCTACGATAGCGGCATCTTTGATTCGTACCCCGTGGTGAACCTCGTAGCGTTCCTTAAGGCCGCGAAGTATGGCTATCGTGTCTTCGACGTTCGGCTCGCCGACGTAAACTTGCTGGAACCGACGTTCGAGAGCTTTATCTTTTTCGATGTATTTCTGATATTCGTTAAGCGTCGTAGCACCAACCGCACGAAGTGTTCCACGGGCGAGCGTTGGTTTGAGCATATTCGATGCGTCAATCGCACCTTCGGATGCGCCGGCACCGACAAGCGTATGGAGCTCGTCAATGAAGAGAATGATCTGTCCTTCGGCTTTTTCGATCTCGTTTAACACCGCTTTCAAACGGTCTTCGAATTCGCCGCGATATTTGGCACCAGCGAGCATCGCGCCGAGGTCGAGCGAAACAAGGCGTTTGTTCTTAAGCGTTTCCGGTACGTCGCCCGAAACTATACGCTGAGCGAGGCCTTCGACGATAGCGGTCTTGCCCACGCCGGGTTCACCAATTAGTACCGGATTATTCTTTGTTCGGCGTGAAAGGATCTGGATCGTGCGGCGGATCTCGTCATCTCGGCCGATCACGGGGTCCAGCTTTCCTTTGCGGGCCCGTTCCGTCAGGTCTTGAGCGTATTTATCAAGCGCCTGGAAGTTCTCTTCCGCGTTCTGGTCGGTGATCCGCGAACCGCCCCGCATATCCGTGATGACCTTTTCCAGGTCTTCCCGAGTTATGCCGTTGGAACGCAGAATGCGGCCAGCGTCGCCCTCCTTTTCGGCAGCGATCGCAAGCAGAAGATGCTCGGTCGAAATATATTCGTCCGCCATCTTTTCTGCTTCTTTCTGGACATCCTGAAAGATCGTATTCGTCCGAGAGCTGAAATATTGCTGCCCGCCGGAGACCTTCGGGAATTTGGCCATCGCGGCCTCGATCTCCGTCAGGATTGGCGCAGCATTGGCTCCGATCTTGCCTAGGATTGGGCGGACCACGCCTTCTTTTTGTTCAAGCATCGACGCGAGGATATGCTCCGGCTCAACTTGCTGATTTTCATTCTTTTCGGCAACTGCGATCGCCTGTTGCACTGCCTCTTGTCCGCGAATCGTGAATCTATCGAATCTCATTACTCTATTTTACTCCCAAAAGACGCTGAGACGCAGAGAAATCTCTAAGCCTTTCCCTGCGTCCCATTCCTACTAGGCTCTAGTCCCCGTTATGCGCTTGCCGTGTTTGATCTAACTTCCGTTTCGATCGCCTTTGCGGTCCCGCTGGTTCCGCTGATCTCGATCTTGCGTGCTTTGGTCTCTTCGCGTTTTGGCAAAACCACGCGGAGAACACCGTTGTCAAAGTCCGCCGTGGCTCCCTCTGCAGTAACCGTCTGCGGGAGGGTGAATTGCCGGGTAAAGCTACCATAGGACCGTTCGACGCGATGATAGTTGTCACCCTCGGTCTTCTTTTCGAATTTACGTTCGCCCTTGAGGGTCAACACGTTGTTCTCTACCGAAAGCTCAAAGTCATCACGGTTCATGCCAGGAAGCTCGGCTTCAACGAAAAGCTTTTCCTGGTCCTCATAAATATCAACGCTGGGGCTCCATGCTCCGCGATTGAATTCGCCCTGGGCCTGAACTGTGGGCACAACACCCGTAAAGAGGCGGTTCATCTCATCATGAAGTCCACGAAGTTCGCGAAATGGGTCATATTTGATCACGTTCATTATTTTGTCCTCCAAAAAAGTTCTAGTTGATTTGGATATACGACTAAATAATTAGTCCACGAGCATAATAAAATATGAGTGCATACCTGTCAAGTCTAAAATTGCGTCCAATATGGGAATGAACTTACATGACCAAAAGCGGCTTTTCAAGGTGACACTTTCACCTTTTCTCGGTTATATTTAGGTGCGCAATTCAATTTTCATTTTCTGCCGTCCCCTTCCGGGAAACTGGGTTCTGGCAAGTTTCAACCGCCGCTTATGCAGATCCTTCGCGAGTTCGTTTGGCCGCTGGTCGCCGTGCTGGCTGCTTTCGTTGTCGGCGGCATAATTATCATCATCCTTGGCGACAACCCGATCAACGCATACGCGTGGCTGCTGTCGAGTTCATTTGGTTCAGTTCGGGACATCGGCTGGACGCTGCATTATGCGACGCCTCTCATATTCACGGGCTTAGCCGTTGCCGTCGCATTTCGCTGCGGGCTTCTGAATATCGGAGCGGAAGGCCAGCTGTATGTCGCTGCGTTTGCGACCGCATGGGTCGGCATCAAGTTTGGCGGAACCGTCGTCAACGTTTTCGGTACCGATCAAGATTGGTCGTGGTTCAGCCTTCCGTGGTACATCCTGGTCCCATTCTGTATGGTAACGGCGGCGGTGGTCGGCGGGATCTGGGGCGCGATCCCGGGAATTCTAAAAGCGAAGTTCGGTTCGCACGAAGTGATCAATACGATCATGCTGAACTTCATCGCGATCGCGCTGGTCAGCTACCTGACCCAGTATCATTACAAAGTTCCGGGCGACGCGATTATGCAGACGGCTCCGATCGGCGACGCGGCTCACATTCCCCGGCTAAATGAATTCCTGCCTTTCATCACGCCTGATGTACCTCTGAATATCGCTTTCATTTTGGCGCTGATAATGTGCTTCGTTGTCTATATCTTTTTATGGAAGACCAAATGGGGATATGAGCTTCGGGCTGTGGGCGAAAATCCGGCGGCGGCGGAATATGGCGGAATTTCAGCGAAGAAGCAGATCATAGTTGCTATGACGATCTCCGGAATGCTTGCCGGAATGGTCGCGATCGGCGAGGTTCTGGGTAATCGATACAATTATTTTCACGACTTTTCGGCGCAGTGGGGATTCCTGGGAATTGCGGTAGCACTGCTGGGGCGCAATCATCCGCTGGGCGTTTTGATCACGGCGATATTCTTCGGCGTTTTGCTGCGTGGCGAAATATTTGTTGATGCATTTACGCGATTCGTTTCGAAAGACCTAGGGTTTGTGCTCCAGGCGATAATCATTTTATTCGTAGCCTGCTTGCAGAAATATACGCGGCGCTAATGGAAAGATAAGATGCTCGAATTTTTCACAATTGCGTTTCTTTTCTCGATGATCACATCGGCGACGCCGCTGCTGTTTGCTGCGCTTGGCGGGTTGTTCTCTGAACGGTCTGGCGTGATAAATATTGCGCTTGAGGGTCTGATGCTTTCGGGAGCTTTCACGGCGGCGGTCGTCACCTATCAAACTGGAAACCCCTATCTGGGCCTACTTTGCGGCATAGGGGCCGGTGCGGTCACGGCGTTGGTCTACGCGGTGGCGGTCATCAAATTTGAGGCTGACCAAGTAGTGGCGGGAATGGCGATCAATTTCCTGATGCTCGGCCTGCCCGCGTTGATCAGCGGCGTTACTTACGATTCGACGGGTTCGACGCCGCAGATCGATCAGGCACACAAACTACCGGCCTTTTTTAACGGCCTTTCGATCGTTTCGATCCTGGCAATCGTTGCGGTCGCCGTTTCGTGGTATGTATTGTACCGGACGCGATACGGGCTACGGCTTCGTGCGGTCGGCGAGAATCCTGAGGCTGCGGATGCGGCGGGCATCAACGTCACTCGGCTTCGGTATTCGGCGGTGATCATTTCGGGCGTATTAGCAGCGATCGGCGGTGCATTTCTCTCGACCGGGCAATCGTCCTTGTTCACACGCGGAATGTCGGCGGGCCGAGGATTTATCGCACTCGCAGCCTTGATCTTGGCGAAATGGAAGCCGATACCGGTGTTTTTTGCATGCCTTTTCTTTGGCTTTACCGAAGCCCTGACGATTCAAATACAAGGCGCTCCATGGGCACGGATCGGTGGCGAGCAGATCCCGATCCAGTTTATTGAGATGATCCCATATGTTCTGACGATAATTGTCCTAGCGGGGTTCATCGGTCTTTCACGGGCTCCGAAGGCATTGGGAACGCCATATCGCAAAGAGAATTAGGTGCGATCCGCTTACGCTTATTATGACATTTGAGAACGCGATCGAGGCAGCTGACCTCATACGATCTAAATATGCCGGTGAACCAAAGATCGCGGTCGTACTTGGCAGCGGGCTGGGAGCCTTTGCCGATGACCTCGACAATGCGGTTCGAATCAGATATTCCGACATCCCGCACTTCGCGCGTTCAACCGTCGAGGGCCATGCGGGACAGCTCGTGCTTGGCGAGATCGACGGCCGTCCCGTAGCGGTTCAGCAGGGGCGGTTTCATTATTACGAAGGCTACGACATGGAGCAGGTGATGTTCCCGATGCGTGTTTTTGGAAGGATGGGCATCAAGAGCGTGATCCTCACCAACGCTGCCGGCAGTCTTGACCCGGACAAGCGGCCGGGCAGCTTGATGCTTATTTCCGACCACCTGAACATGATGGGGATCAATCCGCTTCGAGGGCAGAATGATGACAGATTCGGCGTCAGGTTCCCGGATATGACCGAAGTCTATGATCGTCGTTATCAGGAGATCGCGGTCGAAACGGCCGAGCAGATGGCGAGCGAAAAGAATATTTCCAAGGCGGACTCACTGCTTCATCGCGGCGTCTATTGCGCTCTTTCCGGGCCGACGTACGAAACACCAGCGGAGATCAGGATGCTGCGTCATCTTGGTGCAGACGCGGTCGGCATGTCCACCGTGCCGGAGGCGATCGCCGCGAGGCATCAGGGAATGTCGGTGTTAGGCATCTCTTGCATAACCAATTTCGCGGCCGGCATGGTCGAGTCGGCCATCGATCATTCTGAAGTAATGGAAACGGGTGCCCGGGTCGCTGATTTATTTAACGAACTGCTTCGTCGGATAATTCGCGAATTGGCGGAGCCCGGGACTTCCTTTCAGGTTTAAATCTATGTTCATTGGTATTTGCGGTGGAACAGGTTCGGGTAAAACGACTATTGCACGTGCGATAGTCGATGCGGTCGGGCGCGAACAGGTCGTTCTTGTTGAGCAGGACTCCTATTACCGGAATCTAGCCGACATGCCGCTCGACGAAAGGCACCAGGCCAATTTTGATCATCCGGATTCGATCGACAGCGACATGTTGGTCAATCATCTGTTGCGGCTCAAGCAAGGCTTGACAGTTGAGATGCCGCTTTATGATTTCGTCACCCACACGCGAAGTGAAAAAATAGAGATCATCGAGCCCAAGCCGGTGGTTATAGTCGAAGGCATATTGATATTCTCGGAACCGCGCGTTCTTGAGCTGTTGGATGTTCGTGTATTCGTCGACACGCCGGATGACATTCGGTTGATGCGCCGACTGCGGCGAGACATAAATGAGCGCGGACGGACGTTTGAGCGAACAATGGAGCAATACGAACGAACGATCCGCCCGATGCATTTCGAGTTTGTTGAGCCATCCAAACGCAATGCGGACATCATCATACCGGAGTGTGCTAATCAGAATACGAGCATAGAATTTCTTTGCAGCATGGTTCGCGAGAAACTAGCGGCCGAGCAAAAGGCAGTGGTCTAAATCCGATGGGAGTTTCACAAACAGATCTGATCAAGGCAGCGGCCGACGCGCGCGAGAATGCGTTTGCTCCGCATTCCGGCTTTCGCGTCGGCGCCGCGATCGAGACGGAAAGCGGCGAGATCGTCTTCGGATGTAACGTCGAATCGGCAAGCTACGGGTTGACGATGTGTGCCGAGCGGGTCGCGATCTTTGCCGCGGTCGCCGCCGGGCACAAACGCATAAAAAGCGTCGCGGTAGTTGCAGATAGCGACGAACTGACAGCTCCGTGCGGCGCCTGCCGCCAGATCATATGGGAATTCGGCGGCGACATTCCGGTGACGATGTCGAACTTGCAAGACGAATCCGTGACCGTCACCATGAGCGAGCTCCTACCGCGAGCGTTTGATTCCACATTCTTAAAGTAACTGCCATGCATTTCATTCGATCCATTATTGTTTATGCAGCGATCGCGTCTGTGTTTGCTGCGAATACGTTTGTACTTGCCCAACCCGGGTCGCAACGCGTTGACATACTCATCGTCGGCGGGACCGTCGTTACGATGGACGCTTCGCGGCGGGTCATTGTTGATGGCGCGGTGGCTGTAACTGGCGATAAGATATCGGCGGTCGGGACGCGTGCTGAGCTGACGAAAACCCACCGGGCAACGCGCACCATCGACGCGAGCGGCAAAGTCATTATTCCCGGGCTGATCAATGCACATACTCATATTCCGATGGTCCTTTTTCGCGGGATCGCGGACGACATGGATCTGCAAGAATGGCTGACGAAGTTTATCTTTCCAGCTGAGGCCAAAAACGTCGACGAAGCCTTCGTACGTGCCGGAACTCGGCTCGGGCTGGCGGAGATGATCCGCGGCGGAACGACGACCTACGCCGACATGTATTACTTTGAGGACGCGATCGCGGAAGAGACATCGAGGGCCGGCGTCCGCGGCGTGCTCGGACAGACGCTGATTGATTTTCCGGTGCCGGACGCCAAGACTTTTGACGCCGGGATGGAAGTTGCCGAGCGTTTTGTCAAAAAATGGCAGGGTAACGCGCTGATAACACCCGCGATTGCACCGCATTCGCCATACACGGTCTCAGAGGACAACCTGACATCGGCGAGAGCGTTGTCGGACCGGTTGAAGGCTCCGCTTCTGATCCATCTGGCCGAGGCCGACACCGAAACGAAGACGATCGCGGAAAAATATGACGGGCTGCGGCCGGTGGAGTTTCTCGAGAAGATCGCATTTTTCAACGATCGGACGATCGCTGCTCACGTGGTCCATGCAAACGCGGCGGAGCTCGACATTCTCAAACGCCGCAATGTCGGCATAGTTCATAATCCGCAATCGAACATGAAGCTTGCATCGGGTGTTGCTCCCGTGCCGATGATGCTTGCTAATCAAATGAACGTCGGGCTTGGAACAGACGGAGCCGCATCGAACAATGACCTCAACATCTGGGAAGAGATGGACGCGGCAGCAAAGCTTCACAAGGTTTTCTCCGGCGACCCTAAGGTGGTCTCGGCCGAAGAGGCTTTCATGATGGCGACGATCGGCGGTGCCCGTGCGCTTCACATGTCTGACCGCGTCGGTTCGATCGAAAACGGCAAACTGGCGGATATCGTGATCGTTGATATCGACGGCCTGCATCAGACGCCGATGTATAACGTGTATTCGCATTTGGTCTATGCAACAAAGTCCTCTGACGTTCGGACGGTGATCATAAACGGCAAGCCCGTCATGGTCGACCGTCGTTTGCTCACCCTTAACGAAGGTGCTATAAAAAAAGAAGCGATAGCTTACCGTAATAAAATCATCGAAAGCTTGAAAGATTAACATGCGGGCAAATAAATGCCCGCCTCCGTGATTTTTGCAGCAGTATCGCACGGGTCGTTAAAAGTGAGCATTCCCTTAGCAGTTCGCTTGGCCTTTACGGAAAATTTAAGTCAGAAAGGAGGACTGAAATGCCGTTAAATGTCAACAGATTTTGGACATCGGTTCTAGCAGTTTTATTTGGTTCATTCGCTATCATAAATGCGCAGACGCTTCCGCCTGCACCTGCCATCGAACCCGTCGCGGCCCAATCTCCGGCCGAGGTAATGCGTGATCGAATTTCGAAGAGCAAAGCTCTGATCGCCGTCCGTAACTACAATGCGGCCATCATTGAGCTTGAAAGCATTCGCCGCGAAACGGCCGAACCGCCGGTCATAGCCGTAGTCAACGTTCTGTTAATGAACAGCTACC
Source organism: Pyrinomonadales bacterium (assembly GCA_038212935.1). Taxonomy (GTDB): domain Bacteria; phylum Acidobacteriota; class Blastocatellia; order Pyrinomonadales; family Pyrinomonadaceae; genus OLB17. The sequence goes on from JBBQTV010000018.1 coordinate 24,521, forward strand.
TGGAGCAGGGAAATTACGCCGGTGCGCGCACGTTCCTGCAAGAGTTCTTTACGTCATTCAAATCAAACAACGCCCATTCTGAGGTCTATTATCAGGCGGTGGCGGGCCAGGTCGTCAAAGGTGCTCGCAACCAGATCGACCGCTACCGTTCGCTCGGGCTGACGGTCGCCGAACGCAACCTGCCGCTGCAGGCGATAAACGACATTGAGCAGATGCGCGAAACTGTTGAGCTGGTGATAACCCAGGCCAAAGAGATCGGTGAAGATAAGACGCGGGCGGCGATCGCAATGCCGTTGCTTGAGGAAGCGACCTCGGCGCGGACGATGCTTGCACGCGACGAATACGACGCCGCCCGGTGGCGGAACGAAATGGCCGATTCGCGTGAGCAGATCGCACATTCGCAGAGCGTTGTGACGGACACCCTTGCGATGGAAGCGGTCGCACCGCCGCGTGTGCCGAAGACGGTCACGCTGGAGCAGCTAAACGCGGCTTCGACGCCGGAACCCAAACCTGCCGCCGACGTTCCGTCCGAAACAACGCTCGCAACTACCGAAAGACCCGTCGTTACGACGACGCAGCAGCCAAACCCGGTACGTCCCGTTCGCGTTGTCGGCAGTGCGCCGCCGACGCCTAAACCCGAGCCGGCCGAAGCCGCGACTGTCGAAGGCGAACCCGAAATCACAACTCCGGCCAGCACCGAACCGATGGACGCCGGTTCACTGATCGCCTATGCAAGCCGACAGTTTGCTCCGATCTATCCGCCGACCGCCCGCCAAATGCGAACGACCGGTGTTGTCCGTGTCGAGATCGTAGTTGGTGAAGATGGAGAGGTTGCCGAGGTCGTCAACAGCTCGGGCCCGACGCTGCTACAGCCGGCGGCAAAGGACGCCATCAGGAAATGGCGGTTTCGCCCGTTCACGCGTGACGGCCAGGCCGTAAAGGCTACGGGTTTCGTCAATTTCAACTTCTCGCTTTAATACTTCTTCAAAGATCATCGGCCGGGGTCGGCCGTTTTCTTACATCTTGATTGTAGCATAGATGATATAGTGTGCAATAGGTAAATCTTCGCTTTCAAGGCGTATTTTCGGCCTTTTTTGCGAAGGGCGATCGAAGGATCGCGGGGGATTGGAGGTTATTTATGTGCGAATGGAGAGAGATCAGCTTTAGGCGAGGGATATAACCCATAGGTCGCGGTCGACAGGGGGCGAGTGTGGGCAAGTGGCGGGATATTGAGCCTCGCGGAAAAATCACGAACCTAAATCGTAGCCCTCAATATCCTCTGATCCATTTTTTATGGCCTTCACACTAGTTTCATTGATAGCCCTGGGTCGCCCTTTTCGGGGTTGGAGCAACCGGAAATGGTCTTTCGAACCTCTAACCTGCGAAACGCGCTAAAATCACCTCTAGAGGAAAATCAGAAATGGTAAGAACGGTCTTCGTCGCCCTGGTCTTTGGGATGTCTGCACTCTCGTCAACCGCACAAATGCCGCCGGTCGAGCCGGGCGTTTCGCTCGAGCTGGCGAAATGGCGCGCGGAGCGTTACTCCGACGTGCGTTACAAGCTGAACCTGACGTTAGAGAAGATGTCGCCGGTCCTGAAAGGCACGATCGAGATACGGGTAAAAGTGTCAGAACCGCCCGCGTCAGCTGGTGGTCAGACGTCGCAGGCAGAAACACGACCGTTAGGGAGTGTGTCCCCGATCATTCTCGACTGGCGAAAGATCATAGGCCACGAAGACAAGTCCACAATATCGAACGTGACGATCAACGGAACGGCTGCGGTTCGGAGTTCCAGCTTTAGCTGGCCTCCCGTTGGAGCGGAGGCGTCTCCGGGCAGCGACGGGCCACCTAAAGGTGGAACTCCAAGCTTTGCGGAGCACAACGAGCACCTGATCTTCCGCGACGGCGTGGTGATGGGTGAGAACGTTATCAAGCTCGATTTCACTTCGCCGATATTGACGAGCGGGTCGGCGATAACGCGGTACGTGGATAAAGAGGACGGGGCGGAGTATATCTACTCGCTCTTTGTCCCAAGCGACGCGAGCACTGCGTTTCCGGTGTTTGACCAACCGGATCTGAAGGCGAGGTTTACGCTCAATATGGCAACGCCGCGAAACTGGACCGTAGTCGCAAATGTAGCTCAGGAGCTCCTGTCACCATACGAAACTAATCCCAGGAAATCCTCGTTTGGCGACTTTGATTCTAATTTTATCTTCAATGAAACCAAACCCATCAGCACCTACGTCTTCGCGTTCGCGGCCGGTCCGTTCGAGCGCATGTCAGAACCGCCTGCGTTAGCGGGCGGCCAGTTTGTTGACAATGGCTCAACGCAACGCGGTACAACGGGCGCGAATAGAACAGGGACAGCCGCCAGGTCACCGAACTGGCCCGCCGCTAACGCAGCGGGTTCTGACAGGACGCCACCGACCTACATCTACGTCCGCAAATCCCAGGCTGAAAAGTTCAGACCGCACGCCGCTGAGGTGTTTCGGCTGAACCGTGAGGCGATCAAGTACTTCGAGGAGTATTTCGACTACAAGTTTCCGTTTCCTAAGTACGATCTGGTTTTGATACCGGAGTTCCCGTTTGGCGGGATGGAGCATGCGGGGGCGACGTTTCTGCGCGAGTCGTCGATCATTTTCCCGCAGGAGCCGACGCGGAACGACCACATCTCGCGGGCTTTGCTGATCTTTCACGAAGCGTCGCACCAGTGGTTTGGCGACACGGTGACGATGCGTTGGTTCGACGACCTGTGGCTGAAAGAGGGCTTTGCGACCTTTACGGCGTACAAGGCGATGGAGCGGATCATGCCGGAGATGATGGCGTGGAAGGTCTTCTACGAACGCGTGAAACAGGCCGCCTACCAGACCGACTCCACCAAAGGCACGACGCCGATCTATCAGGAGATACCGAACCTCTCCGCCGCGAAATCCGCCTACGGCAACATCGTCTACAACAAAGCCCCGGCGTTCCTTCGCCAAGCCGATTTCTACCTCGGCGAAGACAAATTCCAAACCGCCGTCCGTGCGTTTTTGAAGAAGTATGAGTTTGGGAATGCGGGGTGGGAAGATCTGGTGAGGGAGTTTGAAGCGGCGAGCGGGAGAGAAGATTTGGCAAACTGGGCCGAGGGCTGGGTTCGAACGAGAGGCGGGCCAATCGTCCGGGCGAGAATCGATCGCTTTACAAATGCACCAGATCAAATTCGGGTTGAGCAATACTCCAGTCCCTCTAAAGGGTGGCCATTCAAGACTCTGCTGCTCTGGCGAAAAGAGGATGAAAACGAGCAGATTGTAACGGTTACGTCGAAGGAAGCTGGAACCGTATTCGTTCCCGAACGCGGTGAATCACCTTTTGTTCTTGTTTTTCCCAACTACGGCGACTACGGTTATGGCATTTTTCTGCTTGATGAAAAGAGCCGCGATTATGTTCTGAAGAACATCCAGAA
>JBBQTV010000019.1:0-27850 GCA_038212935.1 Pyrinomonadales bacterium
ACCGACGGCAAAATGCTAACGGCGGGTGTGAAGGCGATGTTCCTTTCCACTCTTGCCTTTGCCCTAGCCAACGTTTTTGTTAAGCAGGTATCGCATATTCCGGCGATGGAGGTCGTCTTCTTCCGGTGCGTTCTTGCGGCGACTTTTTGTCTGATCGGCCTGCACCATGCGAAGGCTGACTGGCGAGGTTCCAACCGCAAACTCTTGCTGCTTCGGGGCATCTTCGGCACCATCGCCCTCTTTCTATTCTTCACCACCGTACAAAATATTCCTCTGGCGTCGGCGATGACGATCCAATATCTTTCGCCGATCTTTACCACGATAATCGCGATATTTGTCTTGCGCGAAAGCGTCCGGCCGCTGCAATGGGTCTTCTATGCGATAGCGTTTTCGGGCGTTTTGCTCATCGAACGCTTTGACCCGCGCATATCGTTCTTCTTTCTGGCGATCGGCATCATATCGGCTTTTTGCTCGGGTGTCGCTTATAATCTCGTTCGCAGCCTAAAAGGAAAAGAGCATCCATTGACCGTGGTCCTGCATTTCCAACTCGTCGGCGTTTTGGCGGGATTTGTGAGCCTTTTCTTCGAATGGCGGATGCCGGCGGGCTGGGATTGGCTTTGGCTGGTTCTCATTGGCGTATTCTCGCAGCTCGGGCAGATGTTTTTAACGAACGCGTTGCAAAAAGAAGCCGTTGCGGGCGTGGCGATCGTCAATTATACGGGCCTGATCTATGGCGTAACGATCGGCTGGATCGTATTCGGCGAGGGCCAAACGCTTTCGTCGATCGGCGGAATGGCACTGGTCGTTCTTGGCGTTCTTCTAAGTGTATTGTACAGCCGGCGTTTGCGTGCGCTCGAGAAATTAGAGGCGACGGTGGGATAAACTCGGCGTCTGACTCCCCGGCCTCTGCGTTAGCTCGGAAATTCAACGCAGAGTTCGCGGAGACGACGCAGAGAAAGGGAAAAGAATAATGGCAAATACTCAGATCAAAGCAGCGGTGGTGACGGCGAGCGACAGCCGGAGCAAGGAGGATGATGTTTCCGGGACGGCACTCGTGGCATTGCTGATCGAATTCGGCTGCGAGATCGTCGATCGGCGGATCGTCTCCGATGACCTAGACGGGATCGCCGAGAATCTATTGGATCTGGCTGAAAATTGGGGTGCTAATCTAATTATGACAACAGGCGGCACTGGTTTTTCGCCACGCGATAATACGCCCGAGGCGACGCTTCGCGTTATCGAAAGGGAAGCTCCGGGAATTGCCGAGGCCATCCGCCGCGAGACCGCCGCAAAAACGCCGTTTGCGATGCTTTCACGCAGTGTTGCCGGCATTCGCGGCAATACGCTGATCATTAATCTGCCGGGCTCGCCGAAGGGCGTTGCGGAATGTTTCGACGTCATCCGCCCAATCCTTCCGCACGCTATCGATTTGCTTTCCGGCCGCACGGGCCACTAGTTCGAACTACTTTTCAAAGACCTGATAATGAGAAATTCTTCTCATTTCGTGATAGAGTGTATCATAGATCGCACAAGATGCAATAGGTAAATCTGCGATTTGTGCAGTAAATTAGGGCCTTTTAGCAACGGCGGCATCTAAAGTCGCGGGTGAATGCGGGTGAATTGTGCCAAAGTCAGGAGATATTAGGTCGAAGCCGAAAGCCATACGGATCGAGTCGGCGTCGATAAGCGGCGACAGAGGGCTAGTTGCAGGCTAACAAAACCTTCGCCTAAAATATTCGCCCGAATGATAGCCCTCGCTATCCCTCGACAAGAAAAAACCGGCTCGCGATCCGCGCCGATTGTTGTCACGGGCAAACCTGCGACACACGGGCCTAGCCCGTTTAAGAACGATTCGGGATCTTTTTGACCTTGTCGCGGATGCGGTCGAGGTTACGGTTTTCGCCGAGGAGGACCAGGAAATCGGAAGCCGCTAGTTTGTCGTCGGCTCCGGGCATGATGTTGCAGGCGTCGCCGCCTTGCCCGTTTTTCTTGATCGCTATAAGTTGGACGTTCAGCGTATTGCGAAGTGACAGTTCTTTGAGTGTGCGACCCACGAATTCGGGCGGTGTTTTTATCTCGATGATAGAGAAGCCGGGCATAAGCGGCAGAAAATCGACGACATCTGTTCGCGAAAGCTTGTTTGCGAGCCGTACGGCGACGTCCTTTTCGGGATAGATCACCTCGGTAACGCCGAGGGCTTCTAATATTTTTCCGTGATCCTCCGACAGAGCCTTGACGGCGATATACGGAACACCGAGTTCGCGGACGTGCAGGGCGGCGAGGGTAATGACATCCATTCGTTCACCAAGGCTGATGATCGCTGCGTCAGCCTCGCCGACGCCGAGCGCCCTTAGCATTGCTTTGTCGGTCGCATCTGCAATGACTGCCTGCGATGAATTTTCTGCCATTGCCTGGATCGCTTCCTGGTCGCGGTCGATGGCGATGACTTCTTTTCCCGCAGCGTAGAGCGTACTCGCCGCGTGGGCGCCGAAATGCCCGAGTCCGATCACAACAAATCTTTTTGCGTTCATAATTACCTAACCAACCATTATGTTTTCTTCCGGATATTTGAACTGTTTATCAGCCTTTGCCGGAATTATCGCCAATGCCAAAGTCAGAGGCCCGATTCGTCCGAGGAACATCACGATCGCAATGACCATCTTTCCGTAATCGCCAAGCTTCGGCGTTTCGCCCATCGAAAGACCGACAGTGCCAAAAGCCGATATCGCTTCGAAGAGGATCGGCAGGAAGCTGACCTGACTTTCCTTCGATGTCATGTGATACGTTTCGATCGCCATTAGAACGGATGAAACGATTATCAAAAGTGCGACTGCCGAGATCACGACGCCGGCCGCCCGGTCAATAGAGATCTGCGGGACCGTACGGCCAAATATGTTCAAGTGTTTATGGCCTCGCCAACGGGAGATGCTGTAGGCGACAAGGACACCGAAAGTGCTCGTTTTTACACCGCCGCCCGCTGAACCAGGACTTGCGCCGATAAACATCAGCACCATTGTGCAGAGAAGAGCTGCGCCGCTCATCGCGCCATAATCAAAGGTATTGAAACCGGCCGTACGCGCGGTCACCGAGCTGAAAAATGCGTTTAGCCACGCCGTGCCGACCGACATCTCCGCGAATAGCCCGTTGCGCTCGAGAAAGTAATACGAAACGGTCCCGATGACGAGCAGTGATGCCGTCGTTATCAAGACAAATTTTGAATGTACGCTGAGCCGAGGTCGCCTGACGATCTGTTCTGTGCTTTCGTGAATGCGCGTCGCGACTGCGCGCTTGCGAAAGACCGCGTCAAAGTATTCCTTAACGTCCATCGCAACAAGGAAACCGATACCGCCGACGATTATCAGGCCGGACATCGTTAGCAGCGTGATGCCATCGGAGCTGTAGCCGATCATACTGTCAGCATTCAGGCTAAAACCAGCGTTGCAAAATGCTGAGATGGAATGAAACACCGCGTGATAGGCCGTCTCAGCAAAAGTCGCGAAGCGTCCCTGTATGGTCCAATTTATCGTCAAGATCGCGGCACCGGCGGCTTCGACCAACAAAGTGGTCAAGAGGATATAGCGGACCAAACGGCCGATATTTGCGGTCGGTGAATGATAGAAGCTCTGCAAGATCGCGAGTCGATCGGTGATCGCAACCCGCTGGCCGAGAACAACGACGAATATCGTCGTGAACGCCATCAATCCGAGACCGCCGATCTGAATGCAAACAAGAATAACGATCTGACCGAAAGTCGAAAAATATGTTCCGGTATCGACAACTATCAGTCCCGTAACACAAGTCGCTGAAACAATTGTGAAGAGAGCATCAACGAGCGGCATGCGCTCGCCCGAAGCCGTCGCCTGCGGAAGGGATAGCAGTACCGTCCCGAGAAAGATAACGAGCAAGAAACTCAGAATGACGATCTGTGTTGGATTAAGGTGTTGTCGGATCGAAAGCTTCATTCCGGAAAACTGGATAATACAACTTTGATCGGCGAAGGTCTAAGCCGTAGAAGGTGTTGGGAGGCAGAGTTGAACAAGCTGATTCGGGAAGGATAGGTAAGCGGGCGGCGTGTTTGGGTGCACGGCCGCCCGCTGGTTTTTTACCGCGTCGTCGAGGATGCGACGAAGGCGGCGATGTCGCGTTTTAGTTTTGCGAGCGAGTTTTTTTCGATGTACATCATGTGGCCCGATTCGTAGTATGCGGTCGAGATGTTTCGTCGGAGCGTCGGGTCGAGGCTCATTGACGACATCGTATAGTCCGCGGCGAAATACGGCGTCGCCAGGTCGTAGTATCCCGAGGCGAGAAAGACCTTCATATACGGATTCTTACGCATCGCGGATGAAAGCGATTGCGTCGTATCCGCCCAGCCGTTGGTCGTGTTCCAGTTCCAGGGCGAGGTGATGCCGCCGCCGAGGATGTAGTATTCGAGGTCAGATTTGAAGCCCAGATCGCGGCGGACGTAGTCATTGAAAGTCGCCGTATATGGCGGACGGATCGCGGTCATGCTCGGGTCAAAGTCGGGGCCATCTCCTGCCGCATCGCGATCGATACCTGTGAAGCGGCTGTCGAGCCGGCCGGTTGTTCGCCGCTGGTCGCGAAGGAGTTCTTTGTTGAATTCACCGAGCTCGACGCGGAAGTTATTCTGATTGACAAACTGGCGCGAAATTCCCGTATAAAGACTGAATTTGTCGAGCAGGTTCGAGCGTTCCTGTGCGGACAACCGATCGATGCGAAGAAGCGCGGGAGCATACTCGTTCGCGGCGAAATCTTCGGCCTCACGCAAAACTTCCTGCAGCGGTTTTTGCTGCAAGGCGGGCGATAGCTTTTTGTGGTACCACGCCGTCGCCGCGTAGGACGGGAATATCAGAACTAGCGGAGTGTCGTTGTTGTTTGCGAAACGGATCGACTGAAAGTTCGTCACCATCGAGACAAGCGCGACGCCATTAAGCCCGATACCGCGTTCGAAAAGATGATTCGAGAGACCGGCGACGCGGGTCGTCCCGTAGCTTTCGCCGACCAGATAGACCGGCGATGCCCAGCGTTCGCTGCGCCCGAGGTACATCCGGATAAATTCGCCGGTCGATTCGATATCGCCGTTTACGGAAAAGAACTTGCTCGCAAACTCCGGCTTGGTCGCGCGCGAATAACCCGTTCCGACGGTGTCGACAAAGACGAGGTCGGTCAGATCGAGCCAGCTATCGTCGTTGTCGACGAGTTCGTATGGCGGCGGTGGCATTAGGCCGTCATCGAGCATCTTCACTCGTTTTGGCCCAAGTGCCCCGAGGTGGAGCCAGACCGAAGCCGAACCCGGACCGCCATTGAACGAGAACATTACCGGCCGCCGCTTGAGGTCGCCCGGGTTGTCGAGCGTATACGCCATGTAAAAAATGCGGGCTTCGGTCTCGCCGTTCGCGGCATTCTTGATCGGCATAAAGCCGGTCGTGACCGTGTAATTTAACTGTCGGCCGCCAACGCGTGACGAATGCTTCGTGATGACCGGCGGCTCATCGGCGACCTTTGCAGGTTCCGCGGGCTTTGGCGTTTCAGACGGACGAGCCTGTGCGGTCACCGCGCTTATTCCAAAGATGAAGGTCGCCGCAAGTACAAAAAGTCTCAATATGTTCATATTTACCTGATAGTTTCGCTGACCACTTTTCCGTCGATTATGGTTCCGATGCTGTGTGTTATGAATTCGAACGGGTCGCCGTCGTACATCGCTATGTCAGCGTCTTTGCCGACGGCTATCGAACCCACGCGGCCGTCAATTCCAAGTATCTGAGCGGCGTCTATCGTGATCGAAGCAAGTGCATCACGCTTCGAGAGGCCTTGACCGGCAGCCATTCCGGCTTCGAAGAGAATGACACGCGTTTTCGGAACATAGCCCTCATAACCGCTTTGAAGTGCGAAGGGAATTCCGGCGGCTTTCAGTTTGCCTGCAGTTACCATCGAAAGGTTCTCACGGTCGCCGCCCGGCCGTGCCATAGTCGCGTGAAGAATGACCGGGAAGCCCGATGCCTTGATATCGTCGATCAGCATGTGCGCGTCCGCGGCGCCCTCAAGCACGATCTTGATGTTGAACTCTTTGGCTATGCGAAGAGCCGTCATGATGTCCTGCGAGCGTTCGGCGTTTATCATCAACGGAACTTCGCCTTTAATCACGCGAATCATAATTTCGGACTTCGGATCTTTCGGAAGTTCCTTCTTCTTCGAATTTTCGAGAGCTTTTATAAGCTCGGCACGAAGCATTGCGGCCTGCTTTCCACGGCTGCCGGGCGACTTGCCTCCGCTCGCAAGGCCGGCTTGGCCGAGTGAGACGGAGACCATGGCAACCGGCTTCACCGCCGCCTGATCGGCATTGTTGCCGACGGTTTTTGCGATCATAGTCTGGCCCGACGCAAGCGCCGATGGCTGATGTCCGGTGTGGATGGTCGTTACGCCGAATTCGCGAAGATATTCGACCAGCTTTTCTTGCGCATTATATGCATCGATCGCGCGAAGTTCCGGCTGGAACGACCCGCCGCCATCGAGCGCCATCTGATCGTGCGGCTGATTCAGATATCCATTAAGCCCGACGACCGTGCGTGCGTCGATCAGGCCCGGCGTGACGACCTTTGCATTGATGACGCGGTAATTGGCGGGAACGGTGACCTGTGCGGCTGGGCCGACGGCTTCGATCTTGCCGTTATTGATAAGTACTACGCCGTTGGTGATCGGTTCGCCGGTCATCGTCCACACGGTTTCGCCTTTGACGGCGATCTGTGCCGAAACGGCGGTGCAGAGGACCATGCCGAAAGTAAACACAAATATAGAAGTGAAGAAATTGATCTTTTTAAGCATTAGTCGTTATCTCCATGGCCGTCTTCGAAGAGGTGATGATGGATCATTTGGTCGTCGCCGGCACCGGCTCCGCCGACGGCAATGAGGTAATCTTTCGGATCGCTCCGGTCAAAGACCTTCTTTCCTTCGACCCAGGTCTGCATTACGTTTGTATAGACACTGAGCGGATCACCGGAAAGAACGATCAGGTCCGCATCTTTGCCGACCTCAAGCGAACCGACGCGGTCCTGAAGGTCCATCATGATCGCGTTTGCCATCGTGAGTGCGTATAGGGCTTTGTCGCGCGACATTCCCGCGCGGACCGCAAGGCCGCCCGAACGCAGGAATAGCCGTGAATCCGTAATGCCATCATCGGTGTGAAAGCCGACGAGAGCGCCTGCTTTTTCGAGTGCGACGCCATTTTGAAAGCCGATATCCACCGTTTCCAGCTTGCCGCCCGGCGAGTCAATGAAGATGATCGAGGCGGGAGCTTTGGCCGCGGCGATCTCGTCAGCAACTTTCCATGCTTCCGAAACGTGCTGCAAAACGATTCGGAAGCCGAATTCTTTCCGCAGCCTCAATGCTGTCAGCACATCGTCGTGCCGATGCGTGTGGAAATGGACCATTCGCTTTCCATCGAGCACCTCGACCAGCGTTTCCATCGCCAGGTCGCGTGCCGGAAGCTTCTCTGCATCGGAACCTGCTTTCTGGATCTTCTCGCGATACTCGCGGGCCTTGATCAACTGTTCGCGCATAAGCTGAGCCGCTTTGCCGCGAGTACCCGGAAACGAGCCGCCTCCGGAACGGATCGGGTTAGTTCCATTGGCGAACTTTATTCCGCCCATGTACTTTCCGTCCTTATCCATTATGAGAAGGTCGTCGATGCTACGGGCGTCATCCCGAGTTTTCAGATACAGCGTTTGTCCGCTGTTCAGGTGACCAGAGCCGGGCATCACATTAACAGAAGTGATACCACCCGCCTGAGCACGCTGAAAACCCGCTGAGCGTACGTTCATTGAATCCAGAATTCGGACATCGGGTTGGATCGGGGCCGATCCATCAGCTCCGGCGGGGCCGCCGATGTGGCTATGTGAGTCGACCAGGCCGGGCATGATGGTCTTTCCTGCCATATCCATCACATTCGCACCTGAGGGGACGGTGACCGATCCGGTCCGGCCGATCGCGGTGATCTTGCCATTCTGAACAACGATCGTTCCGTTCTCGATCGGTGCTCCGACGATCGGAATGATCTTGGCGTTTGTAAACGCTACCGGCTGCTGTTGACCGAAAATCGGACAAATGTACACCACGAGCGCACAGAAAGTTAAGATAATTGACTTCATTGACGGTTCCTCGTTTTTTTGAAAGAAAGTAAAAGCGGAATGTTTCTAAAGTGCTACGAAACGGAGGAACTGTCAAGAAAGCCCATACCAAATCGAACAGAAAGTGCGGAAATGGTATCGAATTCGGCAGGATCGAGCATGGCGACAAAGCCAAAATGCGGAAATTAAGGGTGGTGGATGTTTGGCACACCTATTGTATATGAGCATTGTGCCCACTAAATCTCCGGGGAGGAATCATTGTTATGAAGAAGTTTTTAGCTTTTGCATTATTATTTGTATTTGCCGCTACTATGGCGGTTCCAGAAGCCTTTGGACAGACACGTCGAAAGAAAAAGAAATATCCTGGCCTCGCAACTAATATTGCTATTGTAGCCGGGGCAACAGCAGCCGGTGCTCTGATCGGCCGAAACAAGAAAGGAGCGGCAATAGGTGCTGGTGCAGGTCTGCTGTATGCGTCGAGCCGTAAAGGCACAAAGCGACGAGCCTACAATTCGAAGTTCCGACGCGGTGCTAAGATCGCCGGTGGTACTTTGTTGGGTGCAGGTGTCGGTGCTTGGGCAGGCGGTCGAAAGGGTGCGGTTATCGGTGGACTGGCAGGTGCTGGTGCGACGTATCTGTACACGAAGAACGGAAATCGGTACTATCGCGCGTCGAACGGACGCCAGTTCTATACACGAAATGGTAAACGTTACTACCGCTAGGTAAAGCGTGGAAGATCATAACGCGAGATGGGGCGGAATGTTGGTACGATTACCGACGTCCCGCCCCTTTATTATTCTTTAATGGTAGAAAGATCACGGCAGTTGTGCCGTCATTTTCGCTGGAATTAAGCTCTATCTCTCCTTCATGTGCGGCGACGATCCCGTAGCAGACCGCCAGTCCGAGTCCCGTACCTGTTCCGGCCGGTTTCGTAGTATAGAAAGGCGTGAATGCCTGCGACAGTGTGGCCGGATCCATTCCTTTTCCCGAATCCCTGATCTCGATGGCGATCATGCGGTCCATCATTCTTACTTCTATCTTTATCGATCCACTTCCAGGCATGGCATCGCGGGCGTTCAGTAAAAGGTTTAGAAAAACCTGCTGCAGCTGATCCGGGTCGGCCCAGATCTCAGGGAGATCGGTGGGTATCTCAGATACAATCTTAAGCTTAGAAAACGCAGCGTCATAGGCCGCAAGCTGAAGCGCGGAATTCAGGACGTCACCGATGCTAACGTCTCGTTTCATCGTCGGACGCGTTCTGGAAAAATCCGTAAGGGCCTTTGTTACGCCGGCAATGCGGTCGATCTGGGTAGAAACGATCTCGAGTTGTTCGGCAGTTTCGCCCTCCAGACGCGGTTCGCGGCGTATTGATTGGATCAATGATGACATCGCGGCAAGAGGATTGTTTATTTCGTGCGCAACGCCGGCGGCAAGCGTTCCCATCGCGGCAAGACGATCGGCTCGAAGCATGTGTTCGTTCATTTGCTTGAGCTTTTCGATGTCTTCTTCCATCTTGAGGCTCATTTCATTAAATGCGGTGGAAAGTACACCGATCTCGTCATTACTTCGCCGAAGGTCGACCGTGGTACCGTATTTGCCCTTTGTCGCCTCCATCGCGGCAACGGTGAGTTTCTGCAGTGGACGCGAGATGGATCGGACAATGAGAAGTACGAGTAGAAGATTGGGGACTAGTGCAGAAACCACGCTAAAAACGAGGTATTTCCGCCAGGCTTCTGAGTCCATTCCATTCCGAAACGCCCACCACGTGATCGGTATTTGCAGAATAATAAAACTGGATATGGCGACAGTCGAGATGCTTATCGCAACCTTGTAAGTGATCGGAAAGAGTCGAAGCTGATCGAGAGCAGTTTGAAGAGAAAGCAGCTTGAAATTTGAGATCGCATAGGCGTAGATAAGAACACCCGGAAGGACCAGGAGCGAACTGAAGGGGAGAAGTTCGTATGAGCCGAAGAAGGGAAGAATGATATTTGCGACCGTTTTCAGAGATCCCGTGATCAGCAGGCCCCACAATATGGCCCCGACCTGCTGCCCCATTTGCGTGCCCCGATAGAGCCGGTATTTGGCGAACAGGATGTAGGTTCCGTAACCAAAGAGGAAGTAAACATATGCAACAAATAAATATCCAATCGGCGTAAGTGATATCGAAATCTCGCCATTCAGGTACTTGACCTCGTTCCAAAACAGGCCCAGGAAAGCAGCGGGCATAAAAATGATCCCGGGGGCGAAGAGCATCGCCGCGAGCTTACGGGGAGTTCTGGAGTTTTCTGGAAAAACCCAGGCAAAAACGACGAGCGAATACTGCAGCAGCAAAGCGGAGACAAAACTGATCGCGGCCCACGCGCCGACACCGATCAGTTCGTCAGGAAAATTCCAGAATACTAGGTCCTTCGTCGTCCAGACGGCAAAGAAGAGAATGAATGCGGCAAATGTCTGATTGGCCCGGCTGCGAGGATTAGCTACGAAAACATAAAAGCCGAGGAGGACGAGCAACAATAGAGCGACCAAATGAAGCAAGACGAGCATGCCCTAAATAGTAGTCCTCGGTGTTATCGGGAGCAAACGAAAGATGTCGCGCCGTAGCGGATCGGCTAGTCGAGCTCGATCTTGAAGTTGACCCCGACCGCGTTGATCGTTTTTGGAATGCTTCCGGTACGATTGTCCTGCCGGAGATAAAAGAATTCGGCGTCCACCGAATCGGACAGCTTTTTAGCAATGCCCGCCGAGAACTCGTTGCGAACAAGTTGCCCTTTTTCAAGATCGACGAAGATCTCGTCAGCTACGAATGGGGCAAAAGCCTCTTTGCCGTTGATCCGAACCGGGATCTTTAGTGTCAACTTGTTACGATAACGAACCGCATCGTGCGACGAGTGTCGGATGCGATATTCAATACGATTTCGATCCTTAAGCGAGAATGTTTTCCATTTATTCTCGATGCTTGCCTCAAATCGGAGGCGATGTTCGGATTCCTTTCTGCCGCGGCGCGGCTCTGCATTGCGGTAATAGTAGCTTGGCATGACGGAAAGATACTTATTCACGCGGAAGTTGAGGCCCGCACCGATCCGTCGTTCTATAGGAAAAAGCCGATTTTGGCCGAGGCGTAGTGTTCCCATTACGAGAAGCGAAATGCGGGTAGAACTTTTACCGTCGGCGTCGGTCGTTTTCTTCAGCGGGAAAACGAGGGTTGTTTCGTTCCAAACCTGGAAGTCGCGACTTTGACCAAACACAGGCATGATCGAAGCAACCGTAATGAAAATAAAAAAGGTAAGGGGACGTAAAATGAACGAAGGCAAGGCGTCATTCTCCAAATAAGCTAGTCTCTTGTACCGGGAACATCCAGACCTCAACGCCGTGAGTGACCGAGGTTAACAAAATGTTACAAGTATCTTAACTAGGAGAATAAAAGCAGTGAGCCAAAATTACAAACTGAGAATAAAAGCTGCGACGACCGAGCTGATCCCTATCGAGATCGGTAACAGGTGCTTTACCTCGATCTCCTCACCGCGCATCAAAAGATGGTGGAATAAAGTGAATATGGGTAGTGAAACGGCTCCGATCGCGGCGCCGATGATAGCACCGAACAGCGCACCGAAAAGAAACATAAATGCTCCGCCTGCTGCGCCCGCCACAAGGCCCCAGATAGCGCCGATCAACGGGATCGTCAGGATGACCGTGCTGATTCCCGCATCTCCGGCCTTTTCTACCCATTTTGCGACAAAGCCGCCAGTTCGCCAGCCTGCCCAAGAGGTTCCCGCAACAGCAAGAGCCGCAGGAAGCAAGACCCAAACGTCTTCGGGCCGAAACCCGGCGCCTATATTGAATAGGTTTGCAAAAATGGCCGTGGTAGGGACTAGGCCAAGAACGAGTCCGAAAAGTGAGTGAGCTTTAGCCGAATCGACGCCCCGGGCCATTAGACGTTCATCCTGTGACGTTAGTTCTTGTTGGTCGGTAAGGTTACTGCGAAGCCGGTCTGTTTCCGTCCTGAGAATTTCGAGTCTTTGCTCAACGTCAATAAGCTCGTGGTCAAAGCGATTCGCGGCTACCGAGTTCCTCTGCTTGCTTTGTGTTCTATTTCCAACCAATATTTTACCTCAGGGATCCGGCCAGCATTTGGTCTGGCAAACTTCGGTGTCTGAATTCCCGAAAATGATCTGCCGCTATTTCATCCTCGTATAGGCCTGCTAGACCGATCAGGAGATCGCAAAATTTGTTACGACTTCGTTCTGAAATATCTGCATCAAGAAAGGTTCGGACGATATCTTGTGCGGCTCTTCTACGATGAGCGGCGATGCGGTTGAGGTTGCGTCTATTAAGACAGCTTGCGGCGATTTTCTTATTTGGGTGATCCGTAATTGAGAAGACCGAGCTTTCGGCAGTAAGGCTCGGCCCAGTCTGAACGATCGCGGAAAGTTCGACGTATCGCTCTACTGCCTCTTCGATTTCTTGCGAGAAGGTGAGCGAGGGACTCAGCCTTTTTAGAGCGGACAGCTCTTGGAAAAGGTTTTCCTTATATTCGGTGATACGCGAATCTGAAGCGCTACGCGTTACGAAATAAGGGGTGCTTGGAAGTTCCTCAATTGTCGATCGAACGATCGTTATAGCGATCACTGGCCAGAAGGAGAGGTTTCGCAGAAATACGGTCATTTTGACCCACCACTTTTCCGAATTTCGGTGAAAGATCGAGTAAGCGGCTACCGGAGCACCGGCGGCGAGATAAATGATCAAAAGGTCGATTAGACGCATCTAGTATCAGTTGGCGGCAAGACGCGTACCATCCGAAACCGTTTCTCGCGACCACATTGGGGCCGGGCATAGTTCAACTAACTAAAGGCCTATTCGATTTTTTTAGGAACTTTCGTTTACGGGAGTCGTTTCATATTATTGGCAAGACGCAAATTTACACACTGAGGTATTCGCAAAGTGCCAAGCGGCCGAGGCGAACGAATTTCATCTAAAACCGATCCGCAAAAAATAAATGACAGTCGCGTCCTATATTGGCACACGGTTTGCGTCATAAACAACAGAAGGAATAAAAACCGAGAAACTTGCCCTAAATCGATACAAGGAGGAGAAGAGAAATGTTGGAAAAACAGAAGATCAAAGTTATTAAGAAAGGACAGGCCGTCACTTCACCAGTCAAGCCTGTTTCGGAGAGCAAGACCAAGCGGGAGTCTGCCCGAGAAATGGTTTCGAATGTCTCGAGCTGGGTGCAAGATTTTCAGTCGCGAAAGCGGGATGAGACCAAAATGGCGTTCGAACAGTTGTTTGCTACCCGCACACAGCCTAACGAAAGCTAGCCTACTGATTAGCGGTCGAGTTCGGCGAGATTCACGTCGGCTTAAATATATTTAGCAATAATTCGCCTGTGGGCCCACTTTCCGTGGGCCGCAATTATTTTAAATGCAAAAACGCTGATTCAGACCCGTCATTTGCAAGGCACTAAAGCGGATTGCTATTCTAATCGTCATTCATCCGATCAATAGACGAAAGACGAAAAAATATGGAAGGCAAAGTAGCTTTGATAACGGGTTCAAGCAGCGGAATCGGGCGCGCGGCCGCGAAATTATTCGTGGAACAAGGGGCAAGCGTGGTCGCAGTGGGAAGGAATGATGCCGAACTAGCGAGTCTTCGCGACGAGGTTCGGGACGCGTCAGGTTCGGTACGCATCCACCTTGCAGACGTAACCGAGACCTCTCAGGTTGACCGGCTTGTGTCGGAAACAATGCAGCATCTTGGCAAGATAGACGTTCTGGTCAATTCGGCGGGGATTCTGAAGTCCGGATCGCTGGAGACCACGACATTGGATGATTGGGACAAAATGATGAATATCAACGTCCGATCACTTTTTTACATAATGCAGAAATGTCTGCCACATCTGGAAAGCACGAAAGGCAACGTCGTCAATGTGTCGAGCGTGACCGGTACGCGGGCTTTTCCGGGTGTGCTTGCGTACTGTGTTTCGAAAGCGGCCGTCGATCAGCTGACTCGCTGCGCGGCTCTGGAACTCGCCGAAAAGGGTGTTCGGGTGAACGCAGTGAATCCCGGAGTAGTAGTAACAAATCTGCACAAACGGGGCGGAATGGAAGACGAAGCGTACGAAGCGTTTCTCGAAAATGCAAAGAAAACGCATCCGCTCGGGCGGCCTGGCGAGGCCGGGGAAGTTGCCGAACTGATATATTTTCTTGCATCAGACAAAGCACAATGGATAACCGGTGCGACCTACGCAATAGACGGAGGACGAGCCCAGACTTGTGCACGCTGATCTAATTAGGTGTGCGGTTGATTACGAATCACGGTGAAGATCCAACTTCTACCAAGTACTATCAATGAATACGGAGCCTCGACCTTGGGCCAGCATCTGACTTGCTTCGTTGTCGATGATTGCGTAGCAATAGATGCCGGAAGCCTTGCGTTTTCAGCTACCGCCGCGCACCGCGAGCGTGTCCGCGATGTCGTATTGACCCACGCTCACTTGGATCATATTGCCGGCCTTCCGCTTTTCATCGATGACCTTTTTGCTACTTTGACAAAGCCCGTCCGAATCCACGCGACTCAGGATGTTATCGATACACTTGAGAAACACATCTTTAACTGGTCGGTCTATCCGAGATTTTCAGAGTTGACCAATGACTACGGGCCGGTGATGGAATACCGAGCATTTCTTCCGGGTAATGAGATCTCGATCTGCCATCTGATGGTGACTCCAGTCGAGGTCAACCACCTGGTGCCGGCTGCGGGATTTATCTTCACCGATCAGTATACAAAGATCGCACTCAGCGGTGATACGGCCGAGATGGATGAATTTTGGGCAGCGGTCAACCAATTGACAGATCTTTCCGCACTTTTCGTTGAATGCGCATTTCCAGAATCGATGCGGGGATTGGCTGAGGTGTCGCACCATTTAACTCCGAAGCGTTTAGCGGCCGAGCTTGAAAAATTCGAAGTAGAGAGGTGTCCGGTCTACGCGATAAACCTAAAGCCAATGTACCGTGAAGAAATCATCGGGGAACTAACGCAGATCAAACAACGGGATATCAAGATTCTAGAGGTTGGCTGCGTCTACGAATTCTGAACTATTCAGCAACATTGCGTTTGAAATTTACAGGTTCGAACGAAGCTTGACGATGCTCATCGGGAAAGTCGTGAAGCGTCACACGGCCATTTGCCATAACATTTCGTATCCGAAAGGTCCGCTCCTCGCTCGTCTTTCCGGGCATTATCTCGGCCCGGAACGTTACCTGCATTTCCGGGCGGGCCCACACGTCAGCCGGATTTCGATTTCCCTCAGAAGGTTTCCTTTTACGCATCGTTTTCTATCTCTCTAGTAACCGGTTTCTTATGTTTCGACTTTCGGCCGGCCGGGTCAACCTTCTCGCTGGTCTTATCATTCTTGAATCGCTGTCCCGGCGGGGCCGTAGGTTTTCGAATGGAGTCGAAAACGGGCGACTTTTCCTTTTTTTTGTTCCGGCCAGGCATCGAAAACGATTATAACAAAGCATCTTAATATTTACCCCGGGAAAAGCCCGGAGGAAACTTATTGCGGACCGGGGACACGGTTCGTCAGAACTTCTGATTGACATAACGTTACATTCGTTTCACTATAAGATGCGTTTCTGTCTGATGATCAATGATATCGCCTAGGTCACAATCGATGCGTCAGGGAGCGGCCGAGCCTCGGTCTAAAGTACCCGGACGGCCGCGGGCACGTCCGTTTTGGCTTCCGGCGTCAAGCTATTACGCACTTACTTCTGCCATCGCCATTGCTCTGTTTTTTTTGTTGTGGGGCGTACTTCACGAGGGAAAAGACGAGATGCCGTGGATCGGTGCCGGCCTCGGAGCAAGCGTCGCTTTAGCAGCGGCGGTCTTTTTGCGTGAGATCATCCTGAGGGGAGCGAGGGAGCGTTTCCTACTCAAGCAGAAGCGTCTGGATCGGAGTCTTTTGGGTTTCGCTCAGTTTGTCGCGACTGCAGACGGCAGCCGAAAACTAACGCTGGAACAGAATTCGACCGTTTTGAAACAAATAGTTCTGAAATCAGATGCCGCAAAGGTCCTGGCGCGGTTGCCGGAAGGGCATCGCGAAGTTTTTGATCTGTGCGCCTCGTATCTATCGATCATCTCCGACGAAATGCCGACCGTCGCTCCCGGGTCGCCTCGGATCCCTGCTTTTCGGCGTGGTACGGAACTGGCGCGGAAGTATCATAGATATCACATGCTGAAATGGGCGGAGATCGAAACTCGGTCATTGACTCAAGGTGCCCGCTCGGATGCGGATCACGCTAACCGGGTCGATAAAGCTAGGGAAGCGTTGTCCGTTCTCGATTTTGCTCTCGCTCAGTATCCCGACGAAGCATCCTTGAACGAGTCCAGAGCAGTCGTT
The DNA here is from genome assembly GCA_038212935.1 of Pyrinomonadales bacterium. Classification (GTDB taxonomy): domain Bacteria; phylum Acidobacteriota; class Blastocatellia; order Pyrinomonadales; family Pyrinomonadaceae; genus OLB17. The sequence continues at coordinate 16,537 of JBBQTV010000019.1, forward strand.
GAGGAAATGGTCGTATCGTTTCGGGTAGGAAGCCTCGTTGAACAGGCGCGTTTCGCTGTGTTCAAAGAAAGAACGGCGACAGCTATCGAGCTTTTCGAAGAGGCATTATATATGATTCAGATGAACCAAGGGCAGGCAGTGGACAAGGCGATCGCAGCTGAAGCGATAGAAAAGGAATTGAATGCTCTTCGCGCTAATGAAGCGACTGACAGAAGCATCGAATCTTCAACAATAATTGATGTTGATGAATAGTGCCTATGATATCCCAAAAGTGTCCTAAATGCAGAAGCAGCCGGATCCGGCGAGGTTACAGGCCGACACGGATATGGTCCAAGGTATTCTTCCGCTATAACTTGTTGTGTGACAACTGCAACCTCGAGTTCCGCGGCTTTGCTGTTCCAGGCACAACGAATTCCCGTTCGGGCCGGCGAACAAAAGTTAAAACGCTGGAGGAGAAACAGGGATAGTGAAAGGCCAAACGTACTCGAGGATCGTTCGAACATTCCTGAGCCTATCGAATCCACGACATTTTGTGTATTACCCGACCCAGGCATTAACGCGAGCCATCGGTTTCGCAACACTCACAGTGGTCTTTTGCTTCAATGGTGTTTTTGGGCAGACGCCGAAACCTGATGTTCCGACAAGCAATGAACTGATTCACTTTGGCGACCTCATCGATGTTGATGTCGTTGGAAGCTTTGAATACGACTGGAGGGGTACGATCACCCCGGAGGGTTTTCTGGACGGATTCGATCGGATCCCTAAGCAGATATATGGCCTTTGCCGATCCGAGGAAGCGCTTGCTGAAAGCATCGCCGCCGAGCTTTCACGTACGCTCCGCGAACCCAAGGTCGTCGTCCGGATCCTGGATCGTTCAAATCGTCCGAGAGCTACCCTGAATGGTGCGATCAAAAGCCCAACGCGCTTTAGTATTCGCAGACAGGTCCGATTGAGTGAACTTGTGATACTAGCCGGCGGATTTCTTGACACAGCAAGCGGCGAGATCGAGATAATTCGGCCCGCTGATCTTAGCTGTTACGGCCGAACGGAATCATCAAATGGAGTTGTGAATGCCTCGCAAAGCAACGTGCCCCGCGTAATGACCATCAGAATTTCTGACCTATTGCAGGGGATCGATGAGGCAAATCCGGTCATTTTAAGCGGCGATTCTATCACTGTCGCACAAGCATTTCCGGTGTTTGTTGTGGGCGGAGTCAACAACCCGGGGCGGGTGGCGTCGCGAACGACCCTTTCAGTTTCGCGGGCGATCGCTTCGGCCGGCGGGCTTGCGAGGGACGCAAACGAGGGAGAGGTCACGATATTCAGGCGTGACCCGGCGGGTCCTTCGGTCCTGACCGCCGATCTCGCCAAGATCGCACAAGGCGAAGCGGATGACGTTCTTCTGAAACCATTTGACGTAGTTGATGTTCCGGCAAAAGGGCAGTCGAGGGCAAAGTTCCCTCAGCTTCCGACGGTTCCAGCCGATGCATCCGTTCTACCCGAATTGCCTCTTCGAATAATAGATTGAGGTGCGATCGGGCATTCGGCTCAAGAAGTCGTTGTGAAAATTGTCGAAATTTGGTTTACTTGTACGTTAGACCTCGGATCTGTCCGATACTTAACATATGGCAAATGAAACGAAGAAGATGAGCAGGCGAATGGTCGCTTTGCTTTGGCTGATCGGTGTGACGCTTGTTATCGGCGTTATTATATATCTGGAACAGATAGCAGTCCTTTACCTTTTGGCAACCCTTTCGCTGGTAGTACTTTTGTTGATCGTTGCATTCTCTGACCTCGAACATGTCGCTGTGGCTGATCGCGAAGGCCTTGCTGCCGACAGCGATCGATCTTGACCTCGGCCTTATGAAAAGATCGGTGAAAATCATTTTCCTGATGCTTGCGATCTCCCTTCCGGTGACGCAGGCATTTGGCTCGTATGCTTTTCACGCAGATGAACTGACCGGCCGTCAAGACCTCAGGTGGCGCTCCAAAGTGGTCAGGCTGGCTGTATCCCGATCTTTGATCGGCGAGGTTCAGAGCGTCAAGTTCGGAACCGACGTGACCGCGGCTCTCGAACGAAGCGTTCGTACTTGGGAAGCTGCGACCGGCATCCGATTTCAGATCGTTGCTTCTGATCGCCTTTCTGTAAGTCCGGCCGCCGCAAAAGGCGACGGTATATCTCTCATAACCATCGCTCAGACCGCGGAGAATATTCAGTTTCTCGGCGCCGACATACTCGAATTGCCCGGCGCGACCCGCGTTTTCTTTGACCGCAACGGTTTTATCACAGAGGGCGACATTGTTCTCAACCCGATCCATCAATTTTCGTCAGACGGCACGTTCGGGACCTTCGACCTTGAGTCGGTACTTACCCACGAAATCGGCCATGTCTTAGGCATCGGCCATTCGGATATTCCGAGTGCGGTGATGTCTGAGCATCTTCAAGCCAACGGTGTATTTGGCATAGCAAATTTTAGCCGACGCGAATTGACTCCGGTGGACGCCTCGCTAGCACGTTCGGTATATGGCACCGCTGAAGCCGTCCAAGACTGTTGTTCGTCGATCAGTGGATCTTTGAAGAACAATTCGCGTGATCAACGCCCTGTAAGGGGATTCGTTTGGGTAGAAGATTCTGAGACAAATTTGATCGTCGGATCGGCACCGGTCGCCGAAGACGGATCTTATTCGGTCAACGGACTTGTGAGCGGAAATTATTCTGTCTTCTTTAGTGGCTATGTCGGCGAGGAAGGACATCAACAGCTTCTTGGGCGATTAGAACTGGAAAAGGGCCGCTCGGACGGCATAGTAACGGAATTGGCTGCTTCCGAAAGCACAATATCATTCGATTCGATAGGCACGAACGGTGACCTTGTTAAAACCTCTATCCCGGCGATCGCAGGTACGCGTTTGACCGTAAGCGTTGGCGGCGGTAAATTACAGCTGCAAGACATATTTGTCGGTTTTAGATCACCCTTTTTCACGGTCGTTCCGAGCACTTTTATCAGTCGCGAACATCCAGATGGTTCTTCTGTTATCAGTTTCGAGGTGATAATTGACCCCGATACTCTGCCGGGTTCATATTCACTTATCGGCGAGACTCTGAGCGGCGAACGAGCCTATCTTCCGGGTGCGATCTTGGTCGCCAGGCCAGACATCGCAACTTCGAAATAATCCTCCTTTCTAATAAAAAATATTGCAATTGTACGTTTTTCGTGCATAATCGAACCGTTCACCTCCCCGGTGAACATCGGCCGCAAGTGGTGAGGACTCGCGGCCAAACGGGGCGGCGGTGTGGGAGACGTCGCCCCATTTTTTCTTCTCATTGACACACATCCTTGACGTCCGTTCACAAAAGAGTAGACTCGAAAGCTTGAGAATTGAGGCCATTCGGAGCGTCCAAATTCTGCGCCGACTGCATTCTTAATTCGCAGCCAGCCAAAAACTCAGTGTAATAATCATCTTTTTCTATGAAGCAAAAAGAGGTCGGGCGATTACGCAAATGGCTTTTTAATAACGTTGAGGAGATCGAGGGCCCGCACGAACACGTCGGTCGCCATCCCCAGCATTCCTGGTGGAAGGTAATGTGTCTGACCGGCGTCGATTACTTCTCAACGCTGGGGTACCAACCCGGGATCGCGTTGCTAGCTGCGGGAGCCCTGTCTCCTTTTGCGACCCTTATCCTCGTCCTATTGACGCTATTCGGTGCACTTCCGATGTATCGCCGTGTTGCCGAAGAGAGCCCGCATGGTGACGGCTCGATCTCGATGCTTGAGAAACTGCTTTCCCGCTGGAAGGGAAAGATGTTCGTGCTGGTCCTTCTCGGTTTTGTAGCTACAAGTTTTATTATCACCATTACACTTTCTTCCGCCGATGCCACCGCCCACATCATTGAGAATCCGTTCGTCGAACATAACTTTACGTTTCTCAATCATCGCGTGATCGTAACGATGGTTTTGATCGCCGCGCTTGGAGCGATGTTCCTGCGTGGATTCAGCGAAGTGATCGGGCTTGCTGTTGCGATAACTGCGATATTTCTGGTACTGAACGCAATAGCGATAACATATGCGTTTTACACGATAATCTGGATCCAGCCGGAGCTTGTCGTCTCTTGGCAGGCGATGCTTTGGAGCCATCCGAACGTCAACGGAAGTATTTTTCTTCTTCTCGGCGCCTCATTGCTGTTCTTTCCAAAGCTTGCGCTTGGGTTGTCGGGCTTTGAAACAGGTGTCGTGGTCATGCCGCTGGTCAAAAGCGACGTTCCGGTTCCCAACTCCAGAATGAGGGCGTTTCACAATTCAGAGGTGGATCGTTCAGAACCTCCAGACGATGCAAAGCGGCACATCGAGGGTCGGATCAGAAATGGCAAAAAGCTGCTAACCGGTGCGGCTCTGATAATGAGCTTCTATTTGGTGGGAAGTAGTTTTGTGACGACGCTTCTTGTCCCGCAGGCTGAGATCCAAGAAGGCGGAAAGGCTTATGGGCGGGCGATCTCATACCTTGCCCACGAACTATTAGGTTCGGGTTTTGGCACCGTCTATGACATCTCAACCATCGCGATCCTCTGGTTTGCCGGTGCATCGGCAATGGCCGGATTGCTGAATATCGTTCCCAGATATTTGCCGCGATACGGCATGGCCCCGAATTGGGCACGGGCAACGCGTCCGCTGGTACTGATCTTTACGGGCATATGCTTTTTTGTGACCTTCATGTTCGATGCCGGCGTTGCGTCGCAAGGCGGTGCGTACGCGACAGGCGTCCTGATGCTGATGACCTCCGCAGCTGTTGCTGTAACCTTATCTTCTCGCCGCCGGAAGGAAAGACGCTGGGTCGCATTCTTGATCATCACGATAATATTTGTTTACACGACGATCGTAAACATAGTTGCCGCGCCAAACGGACTACTTATCGCGACGATATTCATCGTCGGTATAGTCGTTACATCTTTCATTTCGCGAGCTATGCGAACCACTGAGCTGCGGATCGAAAAGATCGAATTTGACCCGGCCGCCCTTGCTATAATTGAAGACATAGCTGAAGGCGAGATACGGATCGTCACGAATCGCCGCGAGGTAGGAAATGTAGGCGAATATCGCTTTAAGGAACATGAAAAGCGGATCGACAATCACATTCCATCTACCGATCCGGTCATATTTTATGAGGTAGAACTTGGTGATGCTTCAGAATTCTCCGGCGGGCTGAAGATCCGCGGAGTGGACATTGATGGCTATAAGATACTCAGGACCGAATCGCCAGCGGTACCAAACGCCATCGCGGCGTTGCTTTTGCATCTGCGCGACCGTACTGGCAAAATACCGCACGTCTACTTCGGCTGGAGCGAGGGAAATCCGATAATGTATCTTATCCGGTATATTTTGTTCGGAGAAGGGGACACCGCACCTGTTACACGTGAGATACTTAGGCAGGCGGAGAGCGATCCGGAATTACGGCCAAACGTTCATGTCGGCGGATAGATCTTTAGCCTTAATGATGATCAGGACCCGCAAGAAGTGACGGGTTCATCCGTAGGTAGCAAGAACGACAAAAGACCGGCCGGCCCTGGGAAGGGTAAAACGGAACCGTTGTGCCTTCGCCGCAATCGGCGCAATTAACGGCTACTTCGATCCGTTGCCGAATACCTGAGGCTTGAGCCGCCGCGATGGCTGCAAGGCGTTCGTTCTTGGCCTTTTTGCAATCTTTACACCGTTTCGGCGGATTCAGAAGGTTCTTATCGCGAAAGAAGGTCTGTTCGCCGGCGGTCCAAACGAAATCTGTGTCGCAATCAATGCACAGTATATTCCGATCAACAAATCCCGGCTCGGAAAATTCCGTTGTAGAGTGGGCTCCGTTAGTGAGTACGGAGGGCTCGGACAAAGTTTCAAAGCTATTTTGTTCGTAGATTGTACTCATAAACCCACCCCGTAAACGTTCAGATCAAATAAAGGGAGCTAGCGAAAGGTCCCGGAATAGACGGTTCTAATCCTAGGTCGACCTACATCTGTTGATAAAAGATCCCGATAGTGAAGACACAAGTCCTGAGAACGAATCAGAATCTTTTGTGACATTATAACGATTGACTTTGGCTGTCAAGCACTGCAGATTTGCGCATAAGTGGTTCATTTGCAACTATTCAAACATATGAAGATCCTGGTGGTAGGTTCCGGCGGGCGTGAGCACGCGATCTGTTCTGCGTTTGCGAAAAGTTCACGCGTCGAACGTATCTATTGTGCTAATGGAAACGCCGGTATCGGAGAGATAGCAGAGTTGGTCGCGATCAAGCCTGATGACATCTCGTCGCTTGTGGATTTTGCGTCGGATGCATCGATCGATCTGACATTCGTGGGCGGTGAGACCTCGCTGGCTTTAGGCATCGTTGACGCTTTCGAAGCAAAAGGGCTTCGCATAATCGGTGTGTCAAAAGCGACAGCAAGGCTCGAAGCAAGCAAGGCATTCGCGAAAGATTTTATGCTGCGGCATAGCATCCCGACCGCCAAATTCCACGTGGTCGGCTCGGCCAACGAGGCGATCGAAATTCTTCAAACGGGGGCGTATGGCGACGAGTCGGTGCCCGTGGTCGTCAAGGCAGACGGGCTCGCCGCTGGTAAGGGCGTCGTCGTTGCCCCGAACAGAAGTGAAGCGATAGCAGCGATCGACGGTCTTGCGGATCTGGTAGGAGCTGATGCGGCCAGTACGATAGTTTTGGAAGAATGTCTTTTTGGAAGGGAAGTGTCGCTCATCCTTTTCTGCGATGGCGAACACTTTTCATTGATGCCGCCGACGCGGGATCATAAGCGGATCGGCGAGGGCGATACCGGCCCAAACACGGGTGGAATGGGCACGATCACGGATCAAACACTCTTAAACGAAGATGTGACTGCCGAAGTTATTCAGACCATCATCAAATCGACCCTCGAAGGTTGCCGAATGGAAGGCTTCCCATACCGTGGGATAATGTTTCTAGGCCTAATGTTGACGGAGGACGGCACAAAACTGCTGGAGTACAATGTTCGGTTCGGCGATCCGGAAACGCAGGCGATCTTGGTGAGGCTTGAGACCGATATTGTCGACATTTGCGATGCTATGGTGAACGGCAGTCTTGAGGAGACCGATATAAAGTGGCGTCAAGGGAATTCGGCGTGTGTCATTCTGGCATCTGAAGGCTATCCATCAGAGCCGCGAAAGGGAGATGTCATTTCGGGGCTGAACGATCTGTCTGGCACGTCTGATCTTACGGTGTTCCACTCCGGAACGGCACGGGATGAGTCCGGGCAACTGATCACTGCCGGCGGCCGCGTATTAGGAATAACTGCAACAGCGGGGACGTTGGATGGAGCTTTAACTAAGGCCTATGATGCCGCCAGCCGCATTTCTTGGCAGGGGATGCAATTTCGCCGTGATATCGGCAAATAAAAAGGCGGCAACTCAAAGGTCGCCGCCCAATTGATCTGTTGGTCTATCTATTCTGATGCCTTGATGGCATTTATGCGCTGCGGGGCGAGATTCAGAACGTTATCGCCGGCGATAACCGATACCTGTGAACTCCACATGGCAAAGCCTTTATCTGTCCGGGTAATACCAAAAAGATAATAATTTCCCGGGTCAACGCCGCTCATCTCTGCAATACCCTGCGAATTCGTCGTGCCTGAGTACTCAATATTCTGGTTGATAGCGTCTAGCGCCCGACGACGAAAATCGCCATATCGATCCGGATACATAATGGCCAGGCCAAAGCTATTCGCGAGATTATTTCCGGCGATCGGCTCAATACGAGCTTCGCTGAGGATCTGGCTGATATCTTTTTCCAATAGGTAGAACTTTTCATTGCGGACGACCTGCGGGTCGCCATCGTCGCTTACGGTCTTTGCCTCGATCTTTACCGCGCCTTTGGTCGGAGGAGCTGACACGTCCGTCTGTGATCCCGGCACCGTGGATTCTGAACTCGGCACTGTTGAAGGAACGGACGAAACTCCCGAATCGATCGGGGCACTCGACGTGGTATCCGAGGGGACCGAAGTCGTCCGGACCGGATCAGATGTATCGTTGCGATCTTGTTCAGATCCAACGCGGACGCGAAGGTTCGTATTGTCGGAGTTATCGTCATCTCGATTGATCATGACGATAATAAAAAAGACGATCAGGACCGCCGCAATACCCGCAGTTACAAAAGCCCAAGGCGGAATACCGTCTTCTTTTGGACTATTGTCGACAACCACTGGCCGATCTCTCACAGGAGCTGCGTTATTAAGAGGTTTACCGCAATTCGGACAGGCTACCGCGGCAGATGAAACATCGTGTCCGCATTCCGTACAGTTCATTATAGGCATATTCAGTATTCCTTAGTGTTTGATCTTCTACAACGTCTAACGTGCAATCGTTATGCCAACCAACATGAATTGTCTAATAGCTTTTTAATGATTCGGAATACGCCTGGAAATTCGCGAGAGCCTCTTGGAGCGAATCGCCGCCGAATTTTTCTCGAACCGCGTTCGCGAGCACTACTGCAAGCATCGATTCACCAATCACTCCGGCAGCCGGAACAGCGGTGATGTCGGATCGCTCGAATGCCGCGGGGCTGTCGGCTTTCGAATCGATGTCGACCGAGTTAAGGGGTTTTCGTAGCGTCGAGATCGGCTTCATATATCCACGGACCCGAAGCTCTTCACCATTGGTGATGCCGCCCTCGAGTCCGCCGGCTCGATTTGTCGGCCGCGTAAAACCATCGCCATCGTGTCCGATCTCGTCGTGAACGTTCGACCCCGTGCGGCCGGCGTTTGCTACGCCTTCGCCGATCTCGACCGCTTTTATTGCGTGGATCGACATGATCGCCCTTGCGATGCGGCCGTCGAGTTTGTCTTCCCAACTCGTATGGGAGCCCAAACCGACCGGCACGCCTTTGGCGACGACCTCGAAAACGCCGCCGAGCGTGTCGCCGTTTGCTTTAGTTTCGTCGATGAGGGCGATCATTTCTGCTTCTATCGAGCTGTCCGTGCAATTTATTGCATTGTCGTCGGGAATCGAAACTATTGACGCCCAGTCCGCAATTATTGGAATCTCAGGAACCGCCCCGAGTTTCGCGACGTGGCTGCGGATCTCAACGCCAAAGTGCGAGAGGAATTGCTTGGCAACCGCACCCGCTGCCACCCGTGCTGCCGTTTCGCGGGCTGACGCGCGTTCGAGGACGTCACGCAGGTCTCGCGTTCGATATTTTTGTCCGCCGGCGAGGTCTGCGTGGCCGGGTCTTGGCCGGGTTACCGTCCTCGGATTCTTGGGCTGCTCGATAAGCTCTTCGGCCGACATCACGTCTTCCCAGTGAACGAAATCCTTGTTTTCGATCATCAGCGATATTGGTGACCCAAGGGCCTTGCCGTGCCGAACGCCCGAGAGTATTCGAACAGTGTCGCTCTCGATCTTCATCCGTCCACCACGGCCATAGCCCTGCTGGCGGCGCCAAAGCTCATGATCAATAGCGGCCTTGTCGATCGGCGTTGCGGACGGTATGCCTTCGATCAGTGTGATCAGAGCGGGACCGTGGGATTCGCCGGCGGTTGTAAATTTGAATTGCATCGTTGTTATTGCCACATAAGGCACAGAGAGACCCCGTACGAACTCTCATCGGATAGTTTCAAAGTAAATCACAGATAATCCGTGACTTTACTCGGTGACCTCTGTGGCTACTTCGGATCTTCTCCGACGAAATACGATCAAGGCGATGCTCGCGAGAATGAGAATTCCGCCGATCAACGTCTGCGGCGGCAGAGTTTCGCCGAGAAATATTGCGCCGATGACCACCGCGATGAGCGGAGTAACCAGCGAGATCATCATCGCCTGTGTTGATTCGATTCTAGCCAAAAGCCAATAATAAAGCCAAAATGCGGCGATCGTGCCGGCTATGGTTAAGTATAGGACGGAGCTGATCGCCATCCATGACCATTGGTGCGCGAGCGGATTTCCTTCTGCGATGAATGCATAGACCAGCAGTGGAGGCAGGCCGCATATCATCTGCGCACACACAAGACTGGCTGGGTGCAGGCTAGTGCCTTTTGCTTTGACCAGGATCGATGCCTGGGCGGCCGCGTAAGCTCCGACCACGATCGCAACCGAGCCTGCAAACGACCAGAAGCCTTCCACCCGAAGCTGTTCGATATAGATCACTGCCACGCTGTCGATGCCGATCAATACAGCACCGGCCACTATCGCCACTGAGCCGGCAAACGCCCAAAAGCTTTCCACCCGAAGCTGGTCAATAAAGATCACTGCCACGCCGGCGATGCCTATCAGCACAGCGCCAACCTTCAGCTTCGTGATGCGTTCGGCGGGAAGAAATATCCATGCCAGGGCCAGCCCGAAAACGGTGATCATCGCCTGCAGAACGGCTGCCAGGCCGGATGAAATGTATTGCTCCGCCCAAAACACCGTCGCGTAATTGACGGTGAACTGCAAAACACCGGTCAGGATGATCAACCGCCATTCGATACCGCTTCGCGGCCATGGCAACTTTTGGAAGTAAATGATGGGCAGAAGGATCAAGATCGCCAAAACAAAGCGCGCACTGGCGAAAGTTATCGGCGGCAGATCTTCGAGCCCGAGTTTGATGAAGATCCAGGTCGTACCCCAGATCAGGCAGAGTACGAGCCATACAAGAATGTTCATTTGCGGCCTGCCTCAACTTCGCTCATAAAAACTTAGGCGCGTCTCGCCTTGTTTCAGGATCCGCCAACGCCGGATCTGCCCGACGGCATCCGGGAGCTGCGTTTTAGCATGATGTTCGACAATGAGAATTCCGTCGGGAAGAAGCAAGAGGCTTTTTTCGGTACCGAACTCGTAAAGCACCAACGAATAGTCCATCGCGTACGGCGGATCGAAAAAGACGATGTCCCAACCGGTGGAATGCTCGCGGCCTGTAAAATTATCTGCCGACAAAGAAAGGACCTCCGTCTCGTCCTCCGGAATTCCCAAACCGTCAAGATTTTCCTCAATAAGAGCACATGCACGCCTCGATTTATCAACAAAGGTTACGTGGTCGGCTCCGCGTGAGATCGCCTCGATCCCGATCGCTCCCGTTCCGGCACATAGATCAAGGAAGCGGGAACCTTCGATCCGCGGTGCGAGGACGTTGAAGAGCGTTTCACGCAGCCGGTCAGAGGTCGGACGCGTCTTGTTGTCGGCTGGGCTTTTAAGGATCCGCCCGCCATATGTTCCGCCGATCACACGCATAACCTCTATCCTATCCCAGCAAGACGGAATCGAGCATCGGAGCGGACGCGTTCTATTAATTCGGCAGTAATCTTGTCCGACGTTCCGGACGCGATTAATGCTT
>JBBQTV010000020.1:0-27755 GCA_038212935.1 Pyrinomonadales bacterium
GACCCTAGACGAGGCAATTGAAGTGGTGAAATTTAAGGAGACAAAATGACAGACAAGAGTAAATTCGTAATTTGCCGGACATATTCAGCCGGTGTGTTTGCAGGAACTTTGGAAAGCCGAGCGGGAAAAGAGGTCGTCCTAGTTAACGCCCGTCGCCTGTGGTACTGGGCCGGAGCAGCTTCGCTTTCGCAGTTGGCAATGGAAGGGACCAAAAAGCCAAAGGACTGTAAATTTCCAATAGCTGTAGATCGCGTCGTACTTACTGAAGCGATCGAGATTCTCGATGTGAGGCCCAAGGCTCAGAAATCGATTGAGGGGGTGGCTGTATGGAAGCAGTAGAGGATTACGGTTTCGATGACGGTTCCGGTGACGGTTACGGTGACGGTTACGGTTACGGTTACGGTGACGGTTCCGGTAACGGTGACGGTTACGGTGACGGTTCCGGTAACGGTGACGGTTCCGGTAACGGTTACGGTTACGGTGACGGTTCCGGTAACGGTGACGGTTCCGGTAACGGTAACGGTTACGGTACAGGTTCCGGTTACAACGACGGTTCCTGTGACGGTGACGGTTTCGGCGACGGTTCCGGTAACGGTTCCGGTTCCGGTTACAACGACGGTTCCGGTGACGGTGACGGTTTCGGCGACGGTTCCGGTAACGGTTCCGGTAACGGTTACGGTTACGGTTCCGGTTCCGGTTTCGGTTCCGGTTCCAGCGACGGTTTCGGTTTAGGTTCCGGTTGATGTTAGAGTGGGCGACCAGTTGCTAGTTACCGCCCTAGACGAGGCAATTGAAGTGGTGAAGGAGCAAAAATGACTATTGAAGAAACGAAGAAAATGATCGCTGAACTACCGTCGAAGCGAGGGTTTGTATTGGACGGCAGTTTTTTGGAATTGAGGGAAAGTATACTTCCTTCTGTGAACTTTGATGTTTGCGATCTCCAGACCCTTTCCGATTCTCACACCAAACAGCAGAAGCGGATCGCTGAACTTGAGGAGGCATTGGCAGAAATAGCTCCGGAGATCGATGTAAATAGTGGCGAGTAAACCGGCCGAACAATTGAGCCTAAAACAGCGGCGGCGTGTTCTTGAGTATGCCGACTGTGTTGCCGGTCTGGCGGCTGATGCTCCGAACGACGATTCGGCGGCTTCGGTGTGGAAGGCGGTTCGGTATTTGCGAAATCAATATGGTTTTTCAGATAAAGAGAAAGAAGACCTGATCCTAAAAAAGATCGAGCTTGGGGCACAGTCGATCGGCGACCTCGCGTCCGCGACAGGCTTTCCGTCGCAGGTTGTGCACGACATGATCAACAATCTAGAGACCCGCGGAATGATCGAATTCCGCAAAATGAGCGTATCTTCGAACGGTCTCGGCCGCAAACCACTGCTGATATTCCTCAAAACCTAGTTTTTCACCCCAAAAATATAAAGGCCGCATCTTTTGTCAATAATCGTGGCTATATGGGCTGCTGCGATCGGCGTCGCCTGGCATACTGATGATCAAAAAATACGACAACTTGGCGAATAGAAGAGCCTGGCAAACGTGGCTGAACGGGCAAGGCGAGAGACTGATCGCCGACGGCAAGTTCGGGCCGATGTCCATCGAGGCGACGAAGCGTTTTCAGGCGAAGCACGGATTGACCGCTGACGGGATCGTCGGTGAAAGCTCTGTGTCTATCGCGATGCAGCACGGATTCGCAGGGTTTCTTCAAAGCGAAGTGCTTACGCCGGCACCGGTTCTTCACAACAAAACCCTTCTCTTATCCGCCGGACATACAAGTATCGCCGGACGAGATCGCGGTGCCGCGGGGAACGGGCTGATCGAAGGCGTCGAGGCGGTCAAGATCCGCGACCGGGTTGCCGAGCTTCTGCGGGCAAAAGGATTCTCTGTTCGCGAAGATGGCGGTGACGGCATCAGCGAACCGCTTTCGAAGGCTCTCAAACTGATCCCCGGCACGTCCTTAGCGGTCGAGCTACATTTCAACGCAGGGCCGCCGACAGCGACGGGGATCGAGGTACTATCACTACCAAGCCGCAAAAAGCACGCTCAGTTAATTGCCGAAGGCATCAACCAAGGACTAAGCCTACCGCTTCGCGGAGATAAGGGCTGGAAGTCTGATACGTCCGGGCAACATTCACGGCTGGCCTTTTGTCGTGCCGGCGGCGTACTTGTGGAACTGTGTTTTATTTCGAGCAAGGGCGATACCGATAGTTACAAGGCAAACTTTGAAAAGGTCTGCGTCGGACTGGCTGACGCAATTGAAAAGGCGTCGTAGCCCAGATCTTTAACAGACCCGGCGTTAGGCAATAGGGCAGATCAGTTAGTTCGATCTCAATCCGCTAACCAGCTCGCCGAAACGCCGACAGCGACGGTTCGTGAACTCTGCCCGCACGCGAACTGTGCTATCGGCTCCGCAGCCGAAACGCCGGGCACGTTTTAGAAGATGACCACACAGTGCCGAAGACGACTAATATTTCGACTCGCCAGCGTGGCCATCTTTATCGTGCTCGGGTTGATCATCGCGAGTCTTGGTTTAGCGATACACCGTGTAGTTGAGACGTTATCGGAACGCCCGGCCGCACGTCCTTCGGACTGGAAAGGGAGATAAATATGGAAGCACAAAGAGAAATGATCGCCAGATTGGTTCGGTATGGATTACTTTTCGTATCAGGCCTGCTTGTCTCAAAAGGCATTGTTCCACAAGAATTCGCAGATTCGTGGCTGACCGAAACCACGGCATTGCTTGCCGGTTTCGTTATCGTCACGATTCCTGTCGTTTGGGGATATTTGAAAGCGAAGTTTGACCGCAAGACGGTCGAGGCCGCCGTTCAGATGCCGCCGCCGACAGCCGAAACGCCGACCGAGATTCGGGCAGCAGTTACAGAGGCAAAAGCGATCGCGGCGGCGAATAGTTCAACGTCGTTGCCGTATTGAGGAGATTTGATGAAACAGCTACTAATCGCACTGTGCATAATTTCGAGTCTGGTCCTAACCGGCTGCCCTACCAAGACGCTAGAAAAAGCCGAGGCATCAAGCCGCAAACTTGCGACCTATGCGAACGCCGGTGTTGACGTCACCCGTAATCTGTTTCGGCAGAATATGATCTCGGTTGCGACAAAGGACAAGATCGCCGACGGATTTATTGTTTTAGCAAAGGGCGGCCAGGCGTTTGATCTGGCGGTTGCGAATGCAAAACGTGAATATGGCACGAATCCGCCGAAGGAAGCGATCAATAAACTCTTCGCCACGTTCGACGCTGAGGTTCTGGGACGGTTTCTCGCGGTACTGCAAGAACTACGTCTTATTTCAAACGCGACCGCTTACACGGCCGTTATCGAGTCTATTAAGGCCGCCGTGCTGATCATCGGCGGGGCGTTCAACCGTAAAGCAGAAGTACAGTTGAGGTTTATATGAACTTAGAAGAGATTTTGAAAGCGATCGAGATCGCCCGCAAATTGATCACCATTATTGGCGATACACCAATGTCCGAGGCGGTTTCGTGGCTTGAGGTTCAACGTAACGCCGAAGAGCTAAGGCTCGAAGGACACGAACCAATACCGGCCGAAGAAAAGTAGCGGGGCAGCAGGCCCGATGTGGGCGTTCGGAGGGTAGTCCTTCAGTTCATTTCGTCGAACCCTGAGCAACCGAACGCCCCGCTTTAACATTATGAACAAACTCACACGCGAACTAACAATCATCGGCTTAATGGCTCTGCTGGTCTTCACGGCAGGCTTTCGTGGATGCGAGAAGAAGGGAACCGACAAGGACTGGAACTTCCTCGCTCCGACAACGAACCAAAAAGAGCTACCTTCAGGATTACGCTTCGCATCGCACGGTTCGATCTCGGACGCGATCATGCAGGGTTCGCAACGCGGTTTCGATAAGGCCGTCCGGATAGCCGGGCAGGAGCCGAATAATTACAAAGTGTTGCCGCGTCCGTCGCAGTTCACGATCGGGCTATGGCCGCGAAGCCCTCGCTGCATCAATCCCGGATATACGATCAGAGCAGACGGTTCGGAATGGGACGGGACAGACTTCGATAAAGACCCTGCACCAGGCATTGTTCGGCTGTGCATTGCGGGTATCGCCAGGCAATACGCTTTCGGCACCGGCGGCGAGACGGCCGGCACGTTCGGAATGGTCGTCGTCGATGATGTTTCAAGTATTGAGAATGTCGTATGGTTCGAAACTGAGCATGAGATCCTGTACGCGGTCGACTATCCGCGATTCGATGCTACATCCGGCATTCACGCACATCCGTTGATGGGCGAAGGCGACGCTCTGGCCGCTACAAAATCACCCTACGTTGCATTTAACTATACCGCGGCGACTGACGCCCAGATCGGCCCGATGAAGGTCATAAAGGGCGACAAATTCTGCGTCTTGATAACAAAATAATGGAATGGATAATACCAGGAATCGGCGGATTATTAGGACTGCTCGGCATCGGTAAACTTGTCGAACTAGCATACAAGGCCGCGATTGATCGCCGGGCGGTTAAAGACACGCTTGAGAGAGTCACAACAGAGGCTTCTATCAACGCAGACGTGACCGCGTTCAAAGCGATCAACGAACGGCTTCGAATCGTGGAGGATAAACTGGACAACGCAATCGAAGCTCTCACAGCTCAAAAACTCAAAAACGCTGACGCCAAATATGAAAATATAGCATTTCGTAAAGAAAACGAACGGCTTGAAGAGGAGTTGAAACTTCAACGCGAGCGAACGTATGAATTAGGGAAAGAGGTGTCCGATCTCAAGGCCCTGATCTATGAAAGCAATCAAGCACTGCAACGCCGTGATGCTGAGTATCGTGAAATTCGCGGGCTTTTGAATGATGCCAATAAAGACCTTGCCGATTTCAAGAAACAAATGAACGTCAATCCCGGTCCGGCTACGAGTGCAGACGCTAACGATTTGGCATTACCTGAAGTCGTAAAAGTTCAGATAGTAGATGGCGATGAGAACCAGACACAATGATCCCGTTATCGGTAAAAATACAAAACCGGCCGCCGAGTGCGGCAAAGATCGACAAGAACCTTCGGTTCGGCATCGCCAAAGGTTTGACCAAAACCGCAAAGGAAGGACAATCCGCCGTGCTCGGAGCTCTACCGGGAACTTTTACACTTCGCGGAAACTGGACGAAGCCGTCGAATAAGTTTGGCATTAGGATCCGACCGGCAAAACCCGCCGACCTTTCCGCCGAAGTAAAGACCGCCGCCGATTGGCTTGAGATCCACGAAAAAGGCGGCACGAAAAAAGCGAGAAGCGGACGGCTGGCGATACCGACCGAAAACGTCCGTCGAAATAAACGCGACATTATTACGCGGTCAAATCGCCCGGCTGCATTACGCGGCAAAAAGACGTTCGTGCTCAAAACAAGCCGCGGCGACGTGCTATACCAGCGGCGGAAAACAGGCATTCGTTATCAAGGGCCGCTTCGCTCGGGCGGCGTGACGCGTAGGTTAAAGAAGACCGGATCGGAGCTCGTCGCACTTTACAATTTTGAGCCATCGGTCCGGATCCGGAAGCGGTCGACGTTTTACGAGCCGATCGGAAAGGTCGTCCAGCGTCGCGGCCGGCGAAACATCGAGGAAGGAATGAGGTCCGCGATCGCAACAATGAGATGAAGTTCTTAGGAGTAAATAAAGAAAATGGCAGCATTTAACAAGTTCCAACAATTCGTCGAAGACCTTGCAAAAGGCGTTCACAATTTCACATCCGACGCAACGAGTTCGGTAACGGTCGCTCTTTGTGCCGCCGCTAATGCACCCGTGGCGACAAATAGCGTTTTAGCCAATTTAACGCAAGTGGCTTATACCAATCTTTCATCGCGAATCGTTACAGGCGTAACGGCAGAGCATTCGAACGGCACGGTGACATTCACGGCGGACGACCTTGTGCTGACAGCATCGGGAGCGGTGGCAACGTTTCGGTACGTTGTTCTGTATAACGACGATCCAACAAGCCCCGCTGATCCTTTGATCGGATGGTACGACCACGGCTCAGATGTCACGCTTGCTTCCGGCGAAACGTATACGTTGGATTTCACTGGTGGCTTTGCAACGCTTGCTTAATAAAGGTGCATAAATAAATGCCTGATGTAAAAATATCCGCTTTAACAGCGGCCGCGAATGTAGCGAATGCCAACGAGTTTGCAATAAATGAGGCGGGAACCAGTAAGAAGGTTACCGCCACTCAGCTCAAAAACTATGTGGTTGCGAATGCGGGAGCCGGAACGACCGGAGAAGTTCAGTACAATAACGCCGGTGGTTTAGCAGGAGCGGCTAATGTCGAGATCGACGGCGGGAATCTCAAACTCATTTCCACAACCGATCCGGCAGCCCCTGTTGGCGGACTGCTTTTATATTCAAAATCAATCGCAGGGCAGAACATGCCGAAAGTGGTCGGCCCATCAGGAATCGATACGCAGTTGCAGGTGGCCTTAGACGGAAATGCAGTATTGCTGATCTCGCCCTCTAGTGGTACAGCGGCCCCGAACATATTTGGCGGTACGTTAACGACAGCGGCAACGATGTCGATGCAGTTTACAGCCGGAAGCACGAATCGTTGGTCGGCGACGGTTCGTAAACGCTTTCAAACAAGTACATCGGCGGGGAATGCGACCGGGATGCGGACGGCTTATGTTCAATACTTTCGCGGCACTGCGGCGGGCTTTGGCGGGTTTCGATTTAGGGCACAGTTCGGAGCACAGATAAATCTAAACGGCGGTCAGAAGTTTATTGGGCTTTGTGCTTTGACCAGTGCGTTAGCAGGGGAGCCTTCGGCATTACTTAATATGTGCGGCGTAGGCTACGACGCGGCGGATTCCAGTGCCGGTAATTGGTTCTTTATGCGTAACGATGGAAGCGGAACCGCAACCAAAGTTGACCTCGGAACTGACGCGGCGAGAGGAACTACGCAAGGCTGGGAACTGGTGATGTTTATGAAACCGAACGACGCTGAGTTGTTCGTATTTATTCAAAATCTCAATACAGGCGTAACCGTCCTTGATACCAGTTACACGACCGATCTTCCTGCGGCAAATACAGGTATGGCGTTCAAAGCGGAAGTTCGAAACGGTGCGATAGCGGCGGCCGACAACATAGAAGCGGCTAAGGTTAGCGTGACCACGGATTACTAGAAGATGCCGGATAGATTTTTATTAGAAAACGGTACTGACCTGTTGCAGTTAGAAGACGGCACAGGGTACTACCTCAACGAATCCGACCCCGGCGGCGGCGGTTATGAGATTACCGCCGCCAGCGGCACGTTCGCTTTAACCGGAACCGCCGCAAATCTAGCAAAGGGATACAAGCTAACAGCCGCACCAGGTTCTTTTGCCACTACCGGGAACGCGGCAAATCTAACGCGGCAATTAAAGGTGATAGCAGCATCCGGTAGCTACGCCTTAACGGGTAACGCCGCCAATTTAGCAAAAAGCTTCCGCCTAACTGCAAACGCAGGCTCGTTTACGCTAACCGGCAACGCCGCGAACCTTCGCCGAACTAGAATCTTGACCGCATCGGCTGGAAGTTTTGCTTTGACAGGCAACGCCGCATCGCTCAAACGCGGACTTCGGCTTGTATCAGCATCAGGGGCTTATAACCTAACCGGCAACGCCGCAAACCTTGTCAGAACGCACAGGATGACCGCTAACGCAGCATCCTTTGCCCTAACAGGCAATGCTGTTAATCCGCTTCGTGGCTTACGGATAGCGACCGCATCAGGAACATTCGCTTTTACGGGCAACGCCGCTGAGCTATCTACTGGTACAGTGCCAAATTACGCACTAACACTAGATGGAAATTACCTTCAGTTTAACGGCGATTATCTCGTTTTCAATCCGGTACCAAATAACGCATTAACACTAGATGGAAACCACATTCGGTTTAACGGCGATTATCTCGTTTTCAATCCGACATCCAACGCCTACACATTAACCGCAAACAGCGGAGCATTTGCATTCTCGGGCAACGCGGCAAGCCTGCTTCGGACTTATCAATTAACAGCGGCTTCGGGTTCGTATGCTTGGACTGGCAATGCCGCCGAACTCGCAACCGGCATTGCACTGATTCCGCTTGTTCCGCCACTTTCGTTTCACGTAGTAAATGACAGAACCGGCATAGACATAATCGAAACGGCAGCGGCGTTCGATGCAGTAAACAATAATCGCGGGATCGATATAGTCGCAGCAGATTCTTCATTCGACGTTAGTTCAAACACAAAGGGGATCGAAGTATGGCCGACAATTTAACAGTGGTTGCGAAAATCGGTGAGACGGGAAAGGTTATTACTGTCGTTCTAAAAGACACGCAGGCCGGCGTTCTGTCGCCGGTTGACCTGACCGGCTACACGAATATCAAAATGCAGGTCGAAACGTCCGGCGGCGAAGTGATCATGAACGAGGTTGCATGCGTCGCTGATGCCGACCAGTCAACAAATCCGGGGCTGATCACTTGCACAACGGACATCACCGTCGCCGTTCACGCGGGATTGCGAGCGGGCACGTTCCCGACGCCGTTCACGCGTGACGATCACGTCCAGGAACAGTTCCGGCTTGAGTTTTCAGCGTTAAATGCGGGCGGCAAGAAATGCTTCTGGCCGATCGACACGGACACCCGGAGAACATACGGGATATTTATAGTGCAAGAGGCTTTGAATTAAAGACACAACGAATATGGCGGTCGCGGTGAAGGCAAAAACGAACGGGAACAGCGAAGCGGCAATCGGCGAGTGTGAGATCTTGTCGCTCTCAAAGCTTGCGTTCCGGTTCGATCTTGACCGGGCAACGGTCCGAACGCGGCTCGAAGAGGCTGGAATCGTGCCGGTCGAAGCGAGAGCGAAAGAGAAGCTTTTTGAACTAACGCCGCGGCTCGAAAAGATACTCGATCAATCGAATACAAAGCTTACGGCCGCAAAGCTCCAACGGGAACTCGCCAATGCCCGGCTTGCCGAGATCAAGGTTGGCGAAGCCGAAGGCGATCTGGCACCGGTCGGCGAGTTTACCGACGTCGTTCAACGATTGTTCGGCGGCAATTACAAGGAAATGGTCAGAATGATCAAGCGGTGGGCTCCGCGAATGGTGAAGATGAAGAACGTCGCCGAGGCGGAAAAGTTCATGCTCACCGATTATCAGAAATTCAGTAACAGTCTGCGTTCTGATTTTGAAAAGTTTCTCGTTAAGAAATGATCCATGCCGGCGTAAAATTAGCGATCCAGAAAGGACTCGATGCCGCGATACCGGACAGCACGCTGACGGTTTCGCAGTGGGCCGAGCAGTTTCGCTATGTCGATCGCGGTGCCCGAAAGGGTAAATGGTCGAACGACACGGTTCCGTATCTTAAAGAGATAATGGACGTTTTCACAGATCCGCGAGTCCGCGAGGTCGTCTTTCAGAAACCATCGCAATCGGGCGGCTCGGAAGTGCTGATGAACATGATCGGGCGGACGATTCACCTTGAACCGACCGAGATGGCGTACGTCGGCGAAAAAGAGGACAAAGCGAAAGGCTGGACGCAGGAATCGTTTGACGCAACGGTTCGTTCGACCGAGGTTTTGAATCGCCTGGTCGCCCGCGATGCCGAGCATAATAATCAAAAGCTGAAAAGCTTTCCGGGCGGCAACCTGTTCATCGTTTGGGCGTCGTCACCGGCCGAGCTGTCGTCGCGGCCGTTTCAATACTTATTCTTTGATGAGAAAGCGGCGTATCAGCCGACGCGTGAAGGCGACGCGGTCAAGCTCGGCGAGGCGAGAACAAAGACGTATTCCGGCACCGAAAAACTCGTTAAGATCAGCAGCCCGCGTGATGCCGACGACGAGGCCGATATCGAAAAAGACTATCTTCGCGGCGACCAGCGTGAATTCTATGTGCCGTGCCCGCAGTGCAACGAGTTTCAAACGCTCAAATGGGCGAACCTGAAATTTGAGGACCCGGACGAACCATACATGGTCTGCATCGTCAATGGCTGCATGATCGAGCACAACGAACAACAGGACATGCTTTCCAAAGGCCGATGGATCGCCGGATTGGATTTCAACGGGATCGCGAGCTTTAAGATCAATCAGCTTTATTCGCCATTCGTTCCGTGGGCACAGATGGTCAAAGATTTTACCGCGGCCAAGAATAAGCTGAAAGAGGGAAAATCGGGCGAGATGAAGGTTTGGGTAAATACAGCACTCGCCGAACCGTGGCGACCGGCCGAACGTATCGAATACGCAGATCTTCAGCTTTCCCGCGAACAATATCAAGCTCCGGTTCCGGCTGGCGTGTTGGTCTTGACGGCGGCGGTCGATGTCCAGGGCGACCGATTGGAATGTGAGATAAAAGGTTGGGGCCGCGGGTTTGAAAATTGGTCGATCGATCATCGGATCATCGAAGGCTCGCCGTCGCTGCCCGAAGTTTGGGACGCGTTGACCGACCATTTAACGACCGTTTGGGACGGCGAACTGCGGCAATTTCGGATCGATGCCGCATGTATCGATTCGGGCGGTCATCATACACAGCTTGTCTATCGATTCTGCAAGGCGAACAGCGGCCGCAAATGGTTTGCGATCAAAGGATCTTCGACGCCGCAGGCTCCGCTGGTCGGAAAACCATCGCTTGTTGGGACAAATCCAAAGGTTCGGCTATTTTCGATCGGGACGAACGCGGCAAAGGACATGATCTTCTCGTATCTGAAGGCGACGACCGACGCAATGAAGGTTGACGATACCGAATATGGTCCGGGTTCGGCCGGTTATTGTCATTTTCCTGACGACGACCGCTACGGCGAAGAGTATCTCAAACAGCTTTGCAGCGAAAAGAAAGTGCCGCGGTTTCGAATGGGGAAAGAGGTCCACGTATACGAAAAGGTTTCAGCGAGTGCCCGCAACGAAGCTCTCGATCTGTTCGTTTATAATCTGGCGGCGGTCTCGATCCTGAATCCGAACTTTGAAAAGATCGCGAGCCGTCGGCTGAATCACGATCCGGTCTTGGATGAGGGCGACACAGGCGAGACAGATGGCGAGGCCGAGCGTGCAAAGCCGACTGCCGCACCTAAAAAGGCAAAAAGAATCCGCGTTAAAAACAATCCGTTTTCGTAAAAAGAGGATATATGGCAAGAACAACTGAACCGACACAGATCGTAAAAGGCGAGCGGATCGAATGGACCAGAACGTTTTTCGATTATCCGGCGACGCTTTGGACACTCGAATATCGATATCGCGGAGCCGGAACAGGCATTGATGTCAACGCGACCGCCGATGGGACGGATTTTAACTGCGTGATAACGGCGGCTGCGTCGGGCAGTTTTGGCGGAACGGGAAAATATCACTGGCAGGCGTGGGTTGTTGAGATCGCCACCGCGGCGAACACGTTCATCGTTGATGAAGGCACGGTGAATATCCGTCCCGGCTTCAGCACATCATCGCAAGCGGCGTACGATATGCGTTCGCTTGAAAAGCAGATCCTTGATGCGATCAATTCGACGCTGCTCAATACGGCGACGAACGATCAGATGGAATACGAGATCGAAACACCGGCCGGCCGCCGCAAGATCAAAAAAATGTCGCGAACCGAATTGATCACGCTGCAGAAACATTATGCCGGGATCGTTTCGCGGCAAAATGCGGCTGAACGCGTGCGGAACGGCGGACAATTTGGAACGCAGGTTCGAATCAACGTGAGGGAATCGTAATGGAAAAACTATCAGATCATCTTTATATTCCGCCGATGGGCATCGTCCTTCGCGACCGCGAAAAGGCCCGCCAGGCGGCTAAACCCGCGAAGCGAAACTTTGCGTCGGCGAAAATCACGCGACAGAACAAAGATTGGACGGCGACGCCGTATAGTGCCAATTGGACGCTTTACCGCGATCTGCGGATCTTGCGTGCCCGTGCCCGCGAGATGGCAAAGAACGCTCCGCATTTTCGCAAGTTCCTGCTGATGGCAAAGACCAACATCGTCGGCCATAAGGGAATTCAGCTTCAATGCAATGCGGAATTTGGCAGCAATCGGCCAAATACGAATCTTAATAGCCGCGTCGAATCCGCTTGGTGGGAATGGTCGTTTCCTGAAAACTGTTCGGCAAGCGGAAAGCTTTCGTGGGTTTCGGCACAGCAGCTTTTTGTCGAACATCTGCTTAGGGACGGCGAGGCACTTGTTCAGCACATCGATGCCGACAACGCTTTCGGTTACACCCTGAAATTCTGGAACGTCGATTGGCTCGATGAGACATATAACGAAACGCTGCCGAGCAGCGGTAACCGTGTAATTATGTCGGTCGAGGTCGATGGAAATGATCGACCGGTCGCGTATTGGCTAACGACACCGCCGAGCGATATAAATTTCACGCATCAACGCGGCAGGACGCGAACCCGCATTTCGGCTGACGAAATGACACACGCCTTTATGATCAGCGAGGACGAATCGCAGACACGCGGCGTAACGTGGTTTTATGCCGGATTGCTTCACGGTAAGGGAATGCACGAATACACCGGCGGCGTGGTTGATTCGGCCCGCGTCGCGTCACATTCGCTAGGGTTTTTGAAAAAGAACACACCCGACGAGGTCGAGTTCATGGGCGAAGAGGATGAGTTCGGCAATCAACGTCCGCTCGAGATCGATGTCGCTCCGCTTTCGATGAACGAATTGCCGGACGGCTACGAGCTGCAGCAGTTCGATCCTAAGCAGCCGACGCAAAATCATTCGGAATTCAAAAGATCGATGTTGCTCGACGTTGCCGCTTCGCTCGGCGTGAACGGTTTTAGCCTGGCGGGCGATATGTCGGCGGTCAATTTTTCGTCCGCTCGCGTCGGTCTCGGCGAAGAACGCGAACTTTGGCGGCAGATGCAAACATTTGTTTCCTCGACGCTTTGCCGCGAGGTCTATCGCCGATGGCTGCGGTCGACGGTCGCCGCCGGAAAGATCGATCTTTCGGCCCGCGAATTTGCTCAACTACAAAATCCGACGTGGCGTGCACGCGGTTGGCGTTACATTGAACCAACGAAGGACATAACCGCCGCAATCGATGGAATTGGAAACAATCTGCTGACGTTCCGCGACCATCTTGCCGATCAGGGCATCGATCTCGAAGAGTTCCTGATCGCAAAAAAGGCGGAAATGGAGCTATTCGCTAAATACGGCATCGAATACGGCGTTGCGAAGGAAACACCGCCGCCTCCGCCCGCTGCTGAGAGCGACGATACGGAAGAAAACAACAGTAATCCGCCGCCCGATGATGCCGAACGCGGCTATACGAACGGCCACTCATTCGAAATGATCGACTAATTGGCTTAGTTTTTCACCCCAAAAATATAATTACATCCGAGGTTCGTTAAATTGATAACCGTCGCACCCAGCGGCGGTTTTTCTTTATGCCGAACGAAGTATCCGAAATTCTCGAACGCCTTCAGCGTGATCCGATCGTAAGGTCGTTTGCAGTTGACCGCGAAGCCGTCAACGAAGAGAACCGGACGGTCGAACTCGCATTTGCTTCGGATAAACCGGTTGACCATTGGTTCGGAATGCTTTGCTTGTCGATGGATAAGAAATCGATGCGAAGCGAGCGGCTCAAGAATGGTGCTCCGCTTTTGATGGACCATGACGCCCGCGACGTTGTCGGCGTCGTCGAAAGCCATTCGGTCGATAAGGACGGCATCGCCCGAGCGACCGTCAGGTTTGGCGAATCGGCTCGAGCACAAGAAATTTTTCACGACGTAAAGACCGGCATCCGCAAATCGGTTTCGGTCGGTTTCATGGTTTACGAGCTGGACCTTGAAAGCGAAAAAGACGACATCCAGACCTATCGCTCGACCGATTGGGAGCCTTTCGAAATATCGATCGTCGCAATTCCGGCCGACATCAGCGTCGGCGTCGGACGTTCAGCCGATTTTCTGCCACTAGATTTTCCAAGTTCCTCGCCAACAGAGCGAGCAATTCCAACCAGCAAAGAGGATAAACAAATGCCACCAGAAGAGATCGCGGCCAACGCAGCCGCAGAAGCAACCCGCTCTGTAGAAACGACGGTATCCACGTCACCGGCACTTGCGATCGCTCGCGAGATCGGCGAATGGGGCGAGCAGTTTGGCCATCAGGAACTCGCACGCGAGTATCAGACGCAGGAAGGTGCGACGGTTCAGGGTTTTCTGACCGCCGTCCGTGCCGCCGATAAAGCTAAACGCGGAGCCGTTGCGGTGCCCGCACCGTTAACACCGGCCGCACAAGCCGCCCGGCAAGGTGGCGGAGCGGCATTGGCGAGAATCATTCCGCGTCATGGCAGGATCGCAAACTTCACCGGCGATAACGCCGCTGAGAAGGCTTACCGCTTCGGCCAGTGGCTAATGGCCGGGCCGCTTGGCAACGAAAAATCCCGCCGCTTCTGTGAGGAAAACGGTTTGATGGTGACTCGTGCAATGAGCGAGGGCGTCAATGAAAAAGGCGGATTCCTTGTGCCGGACGAGTTCGGTAACGACCTCATCGACCTTCGCGAAGTTTACGGCGTGTTTCGCCGTGAAGCGAAGATCGTTCCGATGACGAGCGAAACCCGCAGCGACCCACGACGAGCCGGCGGCCTGACCGCATACTTCGTCGGCGAAGCCGTCGCCGGAACGCTCTCGGATCTTGCTTGGGACCGCGTCGAGCTTGTCGCAAAGAAGCTGATGGTCCTGACACGATATTCGAGCGAGTTGAACGAAGATTCGATCATCAATCTCGGCGACACGATCGCCGGTGAGATCGCCTATGCGTTCGCACAGAAAGAAGATGATTGCGGATTCAACGGCGACGGCACGTCGACCTATGGCGGCATCGTCGGCGTCCGCGAAAAGATCAAAGGCCTATCGGGTACGATCGCCGACATTTCCGGGTTGCAGGTTGCGACCGGAAACTTGTATTCCGAGATCGTCCTTGCCGACTTCATCGCTATGATGGGCCGCTTGCCGGTTTACGCCGACAGCCCGCGGGCAAAGTTCTACATGCATAAATCGGTGTACTGGAACATCGCGGCCAAGCTCGTGCTTGCGGCTGGCGGTGTGACCGGTGCCGAGATCGAAGGGTCGCGTGCCCTTCGCCTGCTCGGCTACGATGTTGAGTTTGTCCAGGTCATGCCATCGGCCGAGGCCGACAGCCAGGTCGTTGCATTGTTCGGCGATCTGAGCCTTGCCGCCAGCTTCGGTTCGCGTCGTGATACTACGATCGCCGTTTCGGAGCATAGCCGCTTTGCCAATGACGAGATCGAGATGAAAGGCACGGAGCGTTTCGATATTAACGTTCACAGTGTCGGCAACGCATCGGCAACTGCCGCATTACGCGTCGCCGGTCCGATCGTTGGACTTATCACAGCCAATGCCTAAACCATTCTGAATCAGGGCGGGCCGTCCCGCCTGATATTTAAGGAAAAGAAAATGAAGTATTCAACAGCTCGGAAATTTGTCAGCGTCACGCCGCCTGCCGCCATTGTCGATAACGCTGCCTTCACCACGGCGGCGATCGACACGAAAGGCTTCAAGCAATTGACGTTCATCGTGTTTCTCGGTGCCCTGGACATCGCCATATCTGCACTATCGGTGCGTCACTCCGACGCTTCGAACATGGGCAGCCCGGCAACACTCTCGACCGGCGGAACGGATTTCACTTTACCGATCGCGACCGACGACAACACTGTATTGCAGTTCAACGTCGATCTTCGCGGAAAGCGTCGATATCTCGACATCGAGATCACCGGCGGCGACGGAGCAGCGGGTACTTATCTAACGGCCATTGCTGAACTTTCACGCGGCGAAGAAACGCCGGGCACGGCAGCAACTCGCGGAGTCGGCCTCGAAGTTCAGGTTTAATCTATGCAGAAAACGATCAAGGTGCGAATGTTGGTTCCGCGTGGCTCGCCGGTAAAAGGCGGAGCGGTCATTGCCCGCGGTGCTGTTGTCGATCTTCCGGAGGTGTGGGCCGTGAGGTTTATCGCAGACGGAACGGCGATCGAGGAAACCAAAACCGCAAAAGCGGCCGGTCCGGTATCTGATAAAGATCCAAAGGCTCCAGCCAAAGGGAAAAAGAAATGAAAGTGAAAATCACGACGGAGTGTGTTTGGGACAAGAAGCGGCACGGC
Source organism: Pyrinomonadales bacterium (assembly GCA_038212935.1). Taxonomy (GTDB): domain Bacteria; phylum Acidobacteriota; class Blastocatellia; order Pyrinomonadales; family Pyrinomonadaceae; genus OLB17. The sequence goes on from JBBQTV010000020.1 coordinate 16,085, forward strand.
GTCGGCTCGGTGATCGAGGTTCCGGTCGAGGTTGTCGAGAAGAATCCTTTTATGAAGGCAACGGACGAACCGCTCAAGGAAGTGCAGCCGGCGGGGAAAGACAAAGCTTCGACGCCTGCAACCGCGGCCGCCATAACCGATGGCAATTAGTGACGATGATCTTGACGCTTGTTTTTCGACTGATGATTTTGCGGTCGTAGGTTCTTTCTCAGCAGGTGTAGGCGGCGTGAATGGTTATTTCACAAACGCCACCGAGAGCGTTTCGCTTGATGACCGCGACGGCGGCTACGGCAAAACACAGATCGAGGCGACGGACGCGACCTTTCAATGCCGAACATCCGAGATCACGGAGACCAGGCAAGGCCACACGGTCACGGTAGATTCGGTGGTCTACACGATCAAGCGGGTGCAACGCTCCGGGATGGGTGTGAGCGTTTGTTATTTGAAGTCTTAGAACGATGGCAGACAGCAAGCGACAGCGGATAGTGGACGCGATCAAGACACGGATGGCAACGATCCTGATCGCGAACGGCTATGCCACAAACCTTGGTCAGAACGTTCGCGAATGGGAATCGTGGATTCAGCAAGAAGACATTCCCGTGGCCGGTGTGCTGAGTGTTTGCGATATGCCATCAACGGCGGCTGCTCCGGAACAGCAGCGTTCGGAGCGTGTCATAACCGGTGTGACGATTTGGATGATGCCGGTGCAGTTTCGGGTGTTTCTATTACGAAATGCTTCAACGCACGCGAATATCCGAACCGCGATCAAGGACATAAACCGAGCCATCAGGCAAGACCGCAGATGGACGGTTTCGGGGATCGGGTTAGCGGCGGCGACAAGGCCGCAAAGAGAAGGGCCGCTGATCGACGAAGACACATTCGAGGTCGCGGGTGCAGTGGTAGAGGTTGAGGTTAAATTCCTCACGAAAGAATTTGACTCCGAGGAGTGATGAATAATGGCAACAATAACTGAGACTGGTGAATACTATTATGGTCACGGCCAGGCATGGCTCGGCAACCGAACCGCTCTAGGCACGGTCGACAACTTCGATGTTTCGCTGCCGGAGATCGATACGCTGTCGATCCAACTGGCCAAGGAATCGGTCGAACACGTTTCGAAGCGTTCAGCTATCGCGTTCAAGGACCTAAAGATCACGCGAATGATCAGCGGAACCGGTTCGCTCACTTGTTCACAGCACAGTGCCGACATTCTTCAGCTTTATCTGTTCGGCACGAAATCAGCTATCGTCGGCGGGCCGGCAACAGCAGAAGTATTCCCGTCCGGCATCGTCGCAACCGATATAATGCCGTTCCCGGGCGACCGAACTCACTATTCGGCCTTTACATCGATCATTGATTCCGCCGGCAGCCCGGCAACGCTGGTCAACGGCACCGATTACGAGGTTCAAGAACGTGCCGGTGTGGTCAAATTCCTCAACGTCGGCGGATTTACACAGCCGTTCAAAATAACCGGCGTCTTTGCGTCTGGTACCGGAGTCGGTATCTTTATGCAACGCCAGCAACAAAAATGGCTGCGTTTCCACGGCATCAACATCGCCGACAGCGATTCGGATGTGGTCGTCGATCTGTACAAGATCGACGTTGAACCGGCTTCCGAATGGACGCTGCTGAACGACGGCAGCGATGTTAATAAATACGAGATCAAATTCGAATTGCTCAAGGATACGACCAAGGCATCGTCCGCAACCTTCGGACAGTATGGCCGCATACGTGAGTAATCAGCCGATCTTTTGACAATCATAATTCGCCCTGGAAGCCCAAACAGGCAAAAGCGGCCAGTCGGAGGTTCCGGCTGGCCTTTTTTTCTAAAAATAAGATGATCAAACTAACAAAATTGACGCACAACCAAGGCCGGATCGTTCGTGAGACGACCGCAACGCTTACGTATGACAATGACGGCGAATCGGCGACGGAAGTCGTTCGGGTTCGGTATCGATCGCTCTCTATAATGGAAAGCCGTGCGATGCGGCAAGCGATCAACGACAAAGAACATCTCGGTGAGCTGTTTTTGTCCGACATTCTTTTTCCGGTGATTGAATCATTCCCGGACATTTTAGATGAAAACGACAAGCCTGTTGCCATCACCGAAGATCTTTTGGAATCGCTTAATTCGATGAACCTGCGAGCGATCCAAAAGGCCATCACCGAGGATATTGAGGGAAAGTCACAGGCCGCCAAGTAGCGGCGTGGCTTGATAGCAAGGGCAAATCCGGCAAGATGTTCGACGGGTATTTGTTCGTGGTCCTGTCGGAGCGTCTGGGCCAATTGCCGGACGTGATCGAACGCGATATGAGCGACTACTGGTTGAATCGTTGGGCCTTATTCCTGGAAGCCGAAGCGATCAATGCGAAGAAGCCGACTTCAGAGCAGCGAAAAGCGGGAAAGCGATAAATGGCAAACATTGGCCTCAAATTCATAATTGACGCTGACGGCCGCAAGGCAAAGGCCGAGGTGCAGGATCTGGACCGGCTCTTTTCTCGTCTCGGTTCAAAGATGAAGTCCGGCAGTGGTAGTGCCGCCGTCTTTGCCGGGAATATCGCATCAAATGCTTTCAGCCAAGTGACATCAGCCTTGATCGACGGTGGCAAGGCCGTCCTTGATTACTCTTCAAATCTCGAACAGGCAAAGATCGGGTTCGAAACACTAACGGGTTCGAGCCAAGCGGCTCAGAAGCATTTGACCGACTTGGCGAATTTTGCAAAAACGACACCGTTCGCGTTTAACGAATTGGTCCTGGCTTCACAAAATATGCAGGGCCTGGGTTTTGCTACGGAGTCTGTGATTCCGATGCTCACAGACGTGGGCAACATCTTGTCTGGCTCAGGCCGGATGGACGCGTTTCCGAATGCGATTCGAGCCCTTAATGACATTCAGGCGAAAGGCAAACTGGCCGGGCAAGAGATTCTTCAGTTGGCGAATGCGGGAATTCCGATTCGCGACGTTTTAGCAAAAGATCTCGGCGTCACGACCGAAAAAATCGTTGAGATGGGCGAGAAGGGCGAGATCTCCGCGAAACAGGTCTTTGCGGCCCTGCATAAGCTCGCAGATTCGCGATTTGGCGGAGCTATGCAAGCCCAGTCAAAAACATTCGCCGGAGCGATGTCGAATATCAAGGATATGACGATGATCGCGGCGAGCCAAGGCTTCCAGCCGTTGTTTCACGAGATCACCCGGTACTCGAATTGGATGGCTCAGAATGAAACCCAAGTGACTCAATGGGGAACGACGACAAAGACGGCTCTGCAAAGCATTATTGACGGTTTTCGGGGGATGGGCGAAGCCGCTCAAAGTAGCGGACTTCTGGATGGGTTGAATGAAGCGTTTGCCGGTTTCGACTATTTTCTCCGAAACGCGGTTCCGCTAACAAAAGCATACTCCGACTGGGGAAAGTCGATGGTTGAGGCCGGGAAAGCAAAGCGGATACTGATGGACGGTGTTACGGATTCGAACGGTTTGAAAGTTGGTTTTGACCTAAATACGAATACGTTAATAGCGGGCGTTGCTGAAACGAAAAAGTTGAAAAACGCAATCAGTGATATACCGTCGCTGAAGAATAAATTAGAGGCGGATCGAGCGAAAAAGGAAGTAGAAACGCTTGAAAAAACCTTTCTGGACCTGTCCACTAAACTGCTTTTCTTTGGCCAGGAGACCGAGGTTGCGAATGTAAAACAGCAATTACTCAGTTCCGGTGTCGAGCGATTTGATTCAGTCCTTGCAAGAAACACAATCAGCCTGGCCAGACAGATCGACGGACTTCGGGCCGCAAAAACAGCCCAAGACGAATTCAGCACTACACTAAAGAGCTTATCGGACGATCTCAGCAACAGGCGTGAATCGGCCCGGATTGAAATTCTTCTACCGAATGCCACAGAGCTTCAAAAGTTCGACTATTGGGTAAAGACTCAGGCGGCTAATTTTAAAGAGCTGCATGGCGAGATCGAACGGACTCGGGCTTCATTATTAATCGCAGCCGCCACAACAGCATCCCGCGAAAGTAATCGGGCGATCTTCGGCAGCATTGAGGCCGTGATTCGTCAGGCCGACGAACTAACCGGCCGGTCACTTGGCCCGGCCGGAGATGCCGCCCGCGAACTCGCTTTGAGCCTGAAAAGTCTCGGCGGCAATATAGGTCCTCAAGTATTCGGTTCCGAAATACAGGCGTTCGTTGACACGTACACGCTGCTTCAGTCTACGCTCGGCGACGGCCAAGAAACGGCAGGGGCACTTGATAAGGTTCGCTCCGCACTAAAGAAATATCTCGAAGCGTTCTCATTTAATCAATCCGATCCGGTAACGGGCAAAGCTTCGCCGCTATTCGGCGATCGAGAGATCGGTCCATTGACGGATGCTCTGATCAAACTCGGCGGAGCACTAGAAAGCAGCTCGGTGAAGAATGGACTAACGGAGCTTGATTCGCTTCTTGGAAATTTGAACATTCGAATCGGCCAGATAGGGAAATCAACAAAGGCCGAAGAGATCGAGAAACTGCTCAACGATCCGGAGATAACGGCTGCGATTCGCGAGCGTGCAAAAGCCTACGGAATGGCCGCCGATGAATTGACACGGCTGATCCGACTTTCGTTGAATCAGGGCGGAGATACATCGACAAGGCCGCGAGTTGTGGACACGGGAACGGAAGAACCGAGCTGGACAGAGGATTGGCTTGGTCTAGGAAAATTACAAACGCAAAAAGAGATCTACGCATCACTGCTCGGTGAACTCAAAGACATGACTAAAGATGCGTTTGGTCAGATGGCGGATGCCGTAGGTCAATCCATCGGAGCTTGGGTCTTGTATGGCGGCTCGGTTGGCGAATCACTGCAAAAAGCGACCGCGTCAGTGCTCGCCAATTTGGCCGCACAGGCGGCCACGAAAGCCGTCTGGGAAATTGCCGAAGGTTTTGCGGCGTTGGCTCGATACGACTTTAAATCAGCCGGAAATCATTTTACGTCAGCCGCAATCTACGGAGCGGTCGCGGCAGGCTCGGCTATCGTGGGCCGGGCGGTTGCCGGGGATTCGTTTCAAAGCGGTGGTTCGAACAATTCGGCGAACAACGCGAATGCCGGTTCTTCGTTCTCGGCATCGTCGCAGAACCAGAACCAGACACCGATCAGCCGCGTCTCTGAGGATGCGTATATTTCAGGACGCCGAAATCCGTGGCAACAGGCGGCGGATGCTATCGAGGACCTGAACCGCAAGATCTCGTCGATGCGTCCGGGCGATGTTGTCGTAGCAGCATCGCGGCAAAATCCGGGCATCCTCGCAAAGACGGTGAACAGCGAAATGCGTTCGAATCACGGCCTGGTTTCAAACATGAACCGCACAACGAGGAACCGCTGATGCCGATACTTTCAGATTTTGAAGAACTTGACCTGACCGGAATGGACATCGACCGCGTCGATTGGATCGGTGACAAGATAGTAAAGCGTTTTCCCGGCGGCTTTCGTGCGTCGGCTATCGTTGGACCGCTCTCCGGGCGTCACGGTTTCACGCTTTCGAGCGGCTGTTTGCCGGACGACGTGACCATCTCGCCGATCGATAGCGTATCTCGGTTCGAATATTATTACGAATTTTTCAAAGCACGTACGCTCGGAGCTCAGGAGATCTTCGTTATCGAATGGCGTTCGAAGAAGTGGCACGTGGCGTTCACCGAACCGCAGACGTCATACGAACGATTTACCGACGATCTATTCGCCGGCGGCGTGTCGCTCGAAGGCGTTCGCGTTAAGGGTGTGACGTACAACGCCGATGGCTCGATATTTGATCCATCACTGATCGAGGGCGTGTGGACGTGGTATCAGGCCGATGAATACAGCGACATCGATGGTTCGATCATCTGGTATGACGTGCTCGCTTCGGGCCGCAACCTTTCGCCCGGCGACGGCACCAACGTGACACAGATCGCCGCTGTCGTTAACGGGCTCGGCGTGTTCCGGCTCAATTCCGGTGCGACCAACGATGGATTTTTGATCACAACCCAAGCTCCAGTGATCTATCACGCATTCTTTTTGATGAAGGTGAACGAGGCGACTTTCTCGAACTTCGGCGGACTTTTGACCGCAGATTTCACGGCGGCGGCGATGGTCGCCCAATCGGGCACTACCAAGCTGAACGACCTTTCGCTTTCGGGTTACACCTATCGGCTGAACGGCGTAACATACGCCGCGAACGACCAACAGATGCCGATGAATGAATTTGGTGTGGTCCACGGCCATTTCAATACAGGGGCCGGTCTGCCGAATTTGCAGATCGGCAAAGACCGTGATTTTGCCGGACGCTTTCTCGAAGCCGAATTTGCCGAGATCGTCCTGTGCGACGGAAATATTTCTGCCGCGGACGCAGCGACGATGAACCTTTACCTGATGAATCGCGGAGACATAACAGCCTAAACAATGCCGCAATTCGATATCACGACCGAAGAAAAGATCGCCCTGCTTCGCGGGTTATATCGGCTTGGCACGCAGCCGCAAGCGTATGAACTGGTGCGGATCACATGGCCGTCGCCGGACGGTGTGAAATGGTATTCAACGATGCCGCTTGATGAAGCGGTCAGTCCGCCGCCGCGTGACGAGAACGACGATCTGATCACGCCGATCGAAGTTCGGATAATTGCCGAATCGCAGACGAACTACTTTCTGCCGGTCGTAATGGGCGGAGCGGTCGGCGACGAAGAAACGACGATCACGTTCTGGGACGGCGACGGCGTAATGAGCGATCTACTTGCCGACCACGGCGAAGGTATGCGGGGCGACATCTATTATTGGTTCCCGCAGGTCGAGCTTTTGTTAAAGCTTTGGCATGGGCATCTGCGGCTCGAAGACGAAGCCGAACCGGAATCGGTCGATATTAAATTTACACAAGGCTATCGCTCCGCCGAATCGACGGTTCCGCACCGGGCGAAATGGAACGAATGCCAGGCGATCTTCGGCGGCGTTTTTGATACGCAGGCCGAGATCGACGAACACCGTGACTGCCCTTATAACCGACAGATCGTCGGCGGGCTTGTCGGCAATCTCAATAGCGGAGTGCCATTCACATCATGTCCGCGTAAGACGCAGGCCGATTGCAGCACGCGGCTTGGAGTAAACGGCCGATATATGCTTTCCCATCGTGCGAGCACTGCTGTAGTCGCGAATGGCCAGACGACCGGCCCGCAGCAGTTTTCGATCAGCGAGGGCGGGCAGACTATCCAGAAAGAACCGGTCCGCGTAGTTATGGGCCAACGCCGCGTGCGGAACATGAAGGTTCTGAACTTTGCCAAGGACGTGAACAACAATAATCCCGGCGACGGCTGGTTCCGGGCAACGTATGAAGGTGTTGAAGGTCCGATCGGTCTGTTTTGGAACGTGCTGATCTCGGTCAATAATACGCTGCAATCCGCACAAGCGATACATTATCAATACCGCCAGGGCAATTCGCCCGAAATTCCGGTCGCAGGACTTAGCAATCACGGCTTTTCCGGCACATCGCTGATCGGCTACACATTCGGCAGGCTAGATCCCCGGACCGTTGAACCTAACCGGGCGACCGCATCCGCCATAACCGATGGCCTGACGAATATTCGTATTTATTCAGACGCTGATACTTACACGACCGCCGCTTCGACGAACCGTGCATGGCATCTCGCCCGTTTGCTTTGCGACAAGCGATGGGGTTTGGGTTACGACTATGCGGAGCTCGACATCGATTCATTCATCGAAACGGCCGATTGGGTTGCTGAATCGGTGCGGTTCACCGATCCCGACGGTACGGTTTGGGATCACGTTCGCGGCCGCTCGAATATTGAGCTGGTAGAAAAAAAGGTTCAGCAGCACATCGACGATCTTTGTATAAGCGGAAGGATATCGCGGCCGTTTCTGTTCAATGGAAAGATCCACGTAATGCCGCTAAAGGCGTTGACCGCCGAAGAGCTCGCCGCCGCTCCGGTATTCACCGATGAAGGCGACGAACCGAATATTCTCGGCGAAGACCTTGATGGCGTGATTCGCACGACGCTGAAACGCTCGCGGCTTTCGGACATAGATCTACCGAACCGCATCGAGACAAAATTTGACGACATCGAGAACGATTATCTCGAAAGCGAAGCACAGCCGGTGGAAGACATCGATCAGCAGCTTCGTGCCGGCCGCGTTATCGGCACGGCCGCCCGCAAACTGAACACAAAGGAATATGCTCTGATGGGCGTGGTGACGCGTGCCCAGGCGATGAAGATGGCGTGGACGCTTTTAGACGTCGGGCCGTGTGACGAAGGCGGAATGGCGAATAATCTGCGGCTGAAATTTAAGATCTGGTTCGTCGATGGTTTGGATCTGCATCCGTATAAGGTGATCAAAGTAAATTCGTCGCTGATCACGCGTTACGGTTTTGAATATTTCCGCATTCGCCCCGACGGTCTTCAGCGAACTGACGATCTGACATACGAGGTCGAATGTCAGGCGTATCCGGTCGCCTACATGGACGCACTCGAAACGCCGTTGTCTGAATTGCCCGGCCCGCCCGATCCGCCGAGTCCGCCCGATCCGCCCGGGCCGGTTCCGGCCGATCCGCAATTGCCGCAACCCGAACCGCCGTTTCCGCAGACGCCGGTCTTTGGGCCGGTGAGTTACGTTAACGGGTTTTTAACTATTCCGATCGAGGCCAGTTAAGGGGAAAGTTTATGCCAAGTAATTATCTGGAATTTGCGGTGACTTACGAAACAACTGCCGGCGTGATCGCTTCGGTCGGTGCAGCGGTCGACGTGGCCGTGCGTGCCGTCGGCGAGATCGCAGATTCGGCCGATTCGCCTTTAACGACGATTAGCGGCGGCATTATCGAAGCCGGAACACTGTCGGACATCGCGGCCGGAACGGTTGTGCATTTTCGTGTGGAAAACTACAACGGAATGGCGATGTCGATCGCCCAAACGACGACATAAATGGCCCTGACGCTACACATTCGGCGGAACCTTTCTGAAGCCACGTTTTCAAAATCGCTGGCGATGAACGGCGTGCCCGCAAATCTACCGCTTTCGACCGTCGGCCGTGTGTTTTGGAGATTTGAAGACGAACCGACGATGGTCCCGACGTTTCTTGGCGAAACTAAGGTCGGAACGGAGCTGGTCATACCGTTCGATCTCAAGGGCCGCGACATTCGGCTGTTCCTGATCGGTGTTTCCGACAGCGGCACGGAATCCGCGATCGAAAAACAGGAAGGCGAGCAATATTTACTCGTCGCACCGGCGACGCCGGAAGAAGAAGCCGCCGCGGCTGCATTCAGTAGCATCTTTGATTTCTACGATGATGCACCAACGACCGGAACGGCGTATCAAGATTTGTATTCCGGCACTATTCCGGCGGCCACGTTTGCAGCCAATGGCGACAAGGTAAAATTCGAGGGCGATGGCACAACGGCGGCAAATGCAAATTCAAAGATTCTAGGGATCGAGATCGACGGCGTAGGCACGGCTGAGGCTAACGATGGCTACGACAATAAGAAATGGACGGTTGACGGTCTGCTGATGCGTTCAGGTGCTACGGCGTTGAAATACAGCGTTGAGATAATCATCGCGGGCGAGGCGGCATTTGCGGACGCAGGCGAGCTTGCCGGGCTTAATTTCGCAAACGATATTGCACTTGACCTTCGCGGTCGATCGCCAAACCTAGCAGGCGATCTGACCGCCTATAAATTCGCGGCGTGGAAGATACCGGCGGCGTTTGTCGAGGTCGCCCCTGATAACGCAATAACGCTAAATGGTGCTTATTTGCAACTGAACAGCGATTACCTTGTATTCAATCCGTCGGCATTGCCTGATAACGCATTAACTTTGAACGGCGACTATTTACAACTGAACGGCGATTATCTCGTCTTCAATCCTTAGGAGGTGAAAAATTATGGCAGTAATAGAACTCACAACAGCCCCAACCGAAACATCGATTGATCTATCAACCGATATAGCATATTTTAACGACGTGTCCGAATCCCCGGATGCGATCAATCAAGCGTTGATGTGGCGTTTATCGCAAGTAAAAGGGTCGGACATTGCTTCAGCGGCGACGCTCAATTTTGATACTTCGGTCGGCGATGTTGTGGACGTGACCGGCACGACCTCTGTCACGGCGATAACGTTAACCGAAGGGCGAAAGATGACGGTACGATTCACCGCCATATTAACGCTAACGAACGGGGCATCGCTAGTTTTGCCGACCGGGGCGGACATCGCAACCGCCGCAGGTGATTACGCGGTATTTCGCGGCTATGCGGCTGGCGTTGTTCGTTGCGTTTCGTACACGCGGGCGACCGGGGCGGCCCTTGCCGGTTCTGGCGGAGCGTCAATCGGCGGCACGGTAACGGGCGGTACGGAAGGCTCTGTGCTGTTTCTCGGGGCGGCGGGTGTGTTGGCTCAAAATAACTCGAAATTCTTTTGGGACAATACATCCAACAAGGAAAATCTGCAAATTACGTCAGGTGGTGATTCTGACACTGGAGCCCTATATGCGGCAAATATTCTGTTTGACGGCTATCGAGGCCTGAGAGTAAGAAGCACGAATGCAACTGCCTATACCCCTACGCATCTGAGGATAGAAAATGCGGCTTATACTAAGATGGCAACTATTGCTTGTGGTAGTTCTCATGGTTTAAATTTTGATGCCCAGACGCCAGCGCTCTGGCAGTTTTCTTCAACGGCAAGCAGCGGCGGAGCGTCGACGGTTCAGATAAATACTGGGGCATCTGCACTCGCTGACGCCATATTAAACGTTAATACGGGATACGCCACGCAGGTCGGACAGATAATAAAACTTGCCGCCACTCAATCGGCAAATGCGTTTGAGGTGCAGCCGAACGGAAGCTCAACGCCTCTGCTGTCAATTTTAGCGGCCGGGGCAATGGAAATGCAGGAACAAACCGCTCCTGCCGCTCCATCAACGAATTTCGTGCGGTTATACGCCGAAGATAACGGCGGCGGTAAAACTAGGTTAATGGCACGATTCGCAACAGGAGCGGCGGTTCAAATAGCAATCGAACCCTAAAGGGTGAAATTTCAAAGGAGACGACAAAATGGCAAATATTTCAGCATTAAAAACGGAACTAATGGCGTTCTTTACGTCAACAACCAATCTAACCGCAACCGAAAAGACGAAGCTCAGAAACAGATTCGTTGCAGCCTACTCAGGTGCGTGGCAAGTCTATCTCGCGGGTGGCGGTACGGACACGGCGGCTAATCGCGGGCAGTTTGCCGTTGATAGAACTGTGGAATTTTGGCGAGAGATCTTCACCGCCGGAAGCAACCAAGAAAATCAGGCGGCACTACCCGTCTCGGAGACACTTTAATTTTATGACTGAAGCAGATGAACTAATGATAAAGGCGTACAAGCTCGGGCAACAACGCGGCGAGTTAATGCAATCCATCCAACCGGCCTTGCAACAGATACAGCAGATCGAAAAGGAAATGCTAGAGACCGAAGGTAAGGTTAAGGAATTGATGAGGCCCGATATATTTAGGGACTAACTTTAACGCCTTTTGCTTTCCCAGACGAGCGAGAACAGATCACGCCGGACGCCTTAACCTTAATGCGTTTTTTGAGTTCGTGTGCACTATGTGTGCAACGGCAAAAAAGAAAGGCTCACGGAAAACCCGCAAACCCTTGCAAACATTGGTACACCCGGCATGATT
>JBBQTV010000021.1:0-27730 GCA_038212935.1 Pyrinomonadales bacterium
TAAACGGTTGGCTTTGCCTCAAATATTTGCAACGTTTTCGAGGAGCGATACATCCGAATAACGCATGCCAATGACATTTGTCATCGAAGTGCGACGGTGAAGATCTCGGTCGAAAAATCAGGTTTGGAGGAAGTAGTTTAATGAAAAAGATTTTTAGATTTGCAGGAATGGGAGCACTGCTTGCGCTGTTTCTTGCAGTTGGTTCTACCGTAGGATTCGCGCAGGATCCTTGCGAAGATTATGACGGGTTTGGTGCTCTTGACGCCAAGATACGCGGGAATTATCAAAGTATCAAAACGTTGCCTACTGCGATCGAGGCAGGAAAGCAGTACCTTGAAAAATATGGTTCCTGCGACGTTACAAAAGATTTCGTTGTCTGGCTCAAGCCGCTGATCCCTCAATGGGAAAAACAGGTTGCAGACAAGGCAAAAGAGGAAGAAAGGTCGGCGATACTTGCTCGTTACGATGCAGCGGTCGAATCGAGCAACTGGGATGCTGCGTACGCTGCCGGCAATGAATTTACATCGAAGTTTCCGAATGACGAAGTTCTGATAAATGTGATAATTCCCTTAGGACAGATCGGGCTCTTGGAGTCGGCGCCTCCTAAGAAGAATTTCAAGTATAACAGTGACACCCTTCGTTACTCCGACATGGCTCTCGCGAAGCTACAGAATGGAATTAAGTCGACCAAACCGAGCGGGGAGTTCGGTGCCTTTCAGTTTCAAGGAAAACGTGAAGATGTTATCGGTAACCTCATCTACTCCAAGGCTTATATCAAGTACTGGGCCCAAGGAAACAAAAAGGCTGGGATCGAAGATTATTATCAACTGACAAGTCTTCCTGGAATTCAGAAATCCAATCCCTTAGTATACGAGACGATCGGCGGTTATTATTACGAAGACGTCACCAGGATCGTCGATGAGCTTAAAACTCTCATCGAGCAGCTTCGAACGATCGAAGATGAAGAGGCCCGGGTTGCGAAGGATAAAGAGATCCTCGCAAAGGAAGCTCTTTTGAAGGGTTACGCAGAGCGAGCAATAGACGCCTATGCACGGGCATATAGCGTTACCAAGAATGATGCTGCTACCAAAGCCTATCGCGACGGTTTGTACAATACGCTGAAAGGCCTTTATAACGTTCGGTTCGGGCGTGAAACTGGTCTTGATGCATATCTTGCTACAACGACAGCAAAGCCGATGCCGAATCCGACGAGCGACGTTGATCCGATCAATGAGGTAAAGGAAACGGAAACACCGGCAAATACGACGACGGGCTCGGTTTCGCGCCCGTAGGCGAATCATTAAATGATGTCGTCAGTACCACTAACGGGAGGCCGCAGTAAGCAAGTCTAAAAATCGAGCCGGATGTCAGATGAAATGGCATCCGGCTTTCTTTTTTTTTGGTTTAACCCTAAACTTATCGATTAGACTGATGTCATCTGCGAAACTCGAAAACCTCATCGGACACCGTTTCTCTTCACCGGAGCTTCTCGAACAGGCCCTCACGCATACATCTTGGTCTCACGAAAACCGCGATCCATCGGTCAATGGCAGCGAACCGCCAACAGATAATGAACGTATGGAGTTTGTGGGAGATTCGGTTCTGGGCCTGGTGATCGCGGAGCAGCTTTTCAGAAACAATCGGAGCATGTCAGAAGGCGACCTGACGCTGATGAAGCATCGCCTCGTGAGCACCACAACACTTGCGGAAATAGCTGATGCGATCGGACTCGGCGAATACCTGCGGATGGGCCGCGGAGAGGATCGAACAGGAGGTCGAAGCAAGCAGGCTATTCTGGCCGGCACCCTGGAAGCTGTCACCGCAGCTGTATTTTTAGACGCTGGCTACATCGCCGCCCGCCAAATGATCGAGCATGTATTCGCGGATCGGATTCGGACGGCGACCCCTGCCGGGTCGCTGGACTTCAAATCGTTGTTGCAGGAGCGCCTTCAGGCGGCCGATGGCAAGGCTCCTAACTATAGAGTGATAAAGACCGACGGCCAGCCGCACGACAGAACCTTTTTTGTCCAGGTCGAATGGAGCGGGGGCAATGCAAACGGTAGCGGGCGTTCGATCAAGGCCGCGGAGATGGCTGCAGCCGAGAGAGCATTAGCCGCGCTCGAGATGCCATCGTAGCCTCGACCGAAAAGTAAAATTTATGTCCATAGAGGATCCCGAAAATAACAAAGTCGAAGAGTCAAAAGAAAAGAAGCCGAGCGGCCCGCCAAAATCGGTTTTCCGCGAGTACCTCGAATCTTTTACGGTAACGCTCGTCACGGCCCTTTTCGGAATGACGTTCATTCTGCAAGCCGTCACGGTGCCGACGGGTTCAATGCAGAATACGATCCTCGTCGGCGATTACCTGCTAGTTAACAAGTTCATTTTTTCGCCGGGAGGCAATCCGCTGCCGTTCCTTCCAATGCGCGACATCCAGCGCGGCGATATTATAGTCTTCAAGTATCCTGGGAATCGCGTCCGACCTGACCGTGACCGTAACCGTGGACCGGGAAACGCTTCGCTTCAGCCATATAAGATCAACTATGTAAAGCGCGTGATCGGTTTACCAGGCGAAAAGGTTGAATTTAAGAACAATCAGATATTTATAAATGACCAGCTTCTGCCAGAGAACCGTGTGATCGGGGACGCTCCCAATAACATATCTGCACTGGAAACAACTGAATTTGAGGAACGGAATCCAGATGCGCAGTGGACCGTCTACTACAACGAGTCAACGATGGCAGCGGTTCGGTCGGGGCAGAATGTTTCGCGTCGCGGTTATGAGTTCGGGGTCGCGGGTAAAGAAATGATGGTGCCCGCTGATAGTTTCTTCGTACTTGGCGACGCACGGGATGATAGCGAGGACGGCCGTGTTTGGGGGTTTGTTCCGCGTGAACTGGTCATTGGCCGGGCGATGTTCGTTTACTGGTCCTGCGACCGCGGCTCATCAAACGGCAGCATGGCAGGCTGCCTAACCCATCCGCGGTTCGACCGCATTGGCAAATTCGTTAAATAGGCGACCAGATCGGGTACATCAAATGAAGATAATCCTAAGTGATGAGGTCGCAGGCGGCCTTCATTTTGATAAACCGGTCGTCGCACTCGAATCTACCGTGATAGCTCACGGCTTGCCGAACCCAAAGAATTTAGAGACAGCCTACAAATTAGAGCGGATAGTCCGAGACGTCGGTGCCGTACCTGCGACGATCGCGGTCTTCGGCGGTGACGTGTATATCGGGCTAAATGACGATCAGCTGGAACGTCTTGCAACCGGAAAGGATATACGAAAAATCTCGCGACGAGATATCCCGATCGCGGCAGCCCGGAGATTGGATTGCGCTACGACCGTGGCCACAACCGCTTTTTTTGCTCACCGGGCGGGACTTCGTGTTTTTGCAACCGGGGGAATAGGTGGAGTGCATCGCGGGAACGCACGCGATGTATCTGCCGATCTTCCTGAACTTGCAACAACTCCGATCGTAGTCGTTTGCTCTGGAGCCAAGATCATCCTTGATCTGCCGGCAACGCGCGAATGGCTTGAGACTAATGGGATCACCGTTCTGGGGTGGCAATGCGACGATTTTCCCGCCTTCTATTCGCGATCTAGCGGCCTAGCCGTGGATGAGCGGGTCGACTCAGCTCGTGACGTGATCGAAATAGCGGAAGCGCGTAACGATATGGGGATGCGGAATGCGATTTTGGTTGCAGTACCTGTGCCCGAGAGATATGAGATCAGCATAGATGAAATTGAGCGATTTCTTGCCGAAGCTATGAGGTCGGCCGAGGAGGAGAATGTGAGAGGTAAAGAACTTACTCCATTTCTACTCGCACAACTATCATCAAAGAGTAACGGCCGCACGCTCGAGGCGAACGTCGCTTTGCTAGAAAACAACGCGCGCGTCGCTGCCCGAATCGCGACCGGACTCTAGAAGACGGAGCCTTTCGCAAGGTTTGCTCTCATTGACTCCAACCGCTTTGCTGCCTCTATAGCCTCATTGGATGAAGGGAACTTTTCCACAATTTCGAGCCACGTTGTCCCATTGTAGTGATAGTGTCGGGTCGTCGTATTAAAGTGAAATCTTACGCCGAGTCTGCGATAGCGGTCTAGCCTGTTGAAATTTAGATAATAACTATGCATCGGCGCTGCTGATGCGGCCATTTCCGGTCGCTTCAGCTGACGGTCCGCGTCTTTCGACAGTCTAGCGGCGGCTAGTTCAACAAGATCCCCGAATAATAGTAGAATTGGCGGACGCCACGTTGATCTAGGGTAGATCGATAGAAAGTGACTTGCCGTTTCAAGTTGCTCAAATCCATCTTGAGCCTGCACCAGTCTGGCTAAACGTTCCTCATCGGTAGCTCTGAAACTTCCGAATACGGCATCGGCCTGCACCCAGCCGACGTTCGACGGCGGAGCGGCGACTCGGTAGAAGGTTACGCCATCTGCCTGTGTCAGACCGAGGATCTTCACAATGCGCCCCTTCCGCATTCGCTGGACCGCGTTGGCATGAAGACTCGGGCGATCACGAAGTACCGAAAGATTCTCGTCAAGAACCATTGCACTTTTGCCGATCTCGGCGGAACGTACTGCGGGAGGACGTGAAGAGGTTGAGGTTTTTCGCCTCTGTGCGTCTGCCTGCAGGACGAAACACAAGGCCATAGCGAGCAAAAGGGATATTTTCATACCTAACTAACGTTGCATTCCTTTTATTTTGTCGAGCGTACCGGCATGGTGAAAGTGGCAAATCGCTATTGCGAGAGCGTCAGCCGCATCGTGCGGTTTGGGAACCTCTTTTAGCTTCAGAAGGAGCTTTACCATTTCGCCGACCTGATGCTTTTCGGCGTTGCCGTATCCGACAACGGTCTGTTTGATCAAACGCGGGGCGTATTCTCCTATCTCGATGCCGCGAAGCTCTGCGAGCAGAAGCACGACGCCCCGCACTTGCCCAAGCTTCATTGCGACACTGACATTCTTTGCGTAAAAAGCCTCTTCGATGGCGATGGCGTCTGGTTTGAACCTTTCAACAACGGCTTCAACGCCCTCATAGATATTCTTCAGCCGTTTCGAGAAAGACAGCTTCGTGTTCGATCGTACCGTACCGAAGTCGACGGGCGAATACTTCGTTCCCGATCCTTCTACTATCCCCCAACCGAGAGTTTCGCTCCCCGGATCGATTCCCAAAACTCGCATTAAAACGTCCGATATTGCCGGATTCGAATGAAAAGATAACCGATGTTTTCGGCCGAGACAAGTCGAACGGTGTGGTTTGGCGTATGGTTTGTAAAAGCAGCCCATAAACATTATGATTTTCAGATAGAACCTTTAGAGAAAGAACAGGAAATGAACCCTCAGGCCGAAGCGTCTCAACCCGTTGAATCAGCCCGGATACTGCTTTCCGGTGTTATCGATTACGCAGGGCTCTTCCCGCCGTCGCAAGTGACGATGCAGGAAGCCGTGTTGAACTACGCCACTTATCGGAACAGCAATTATGGCTGGATACTGGGGCGATTCATCCTACCGGTGTCTCGGTTGGACGAATTTCTAGAGACTGCTTCGGATTTCGTTACGCATGACGGAAGGAACACGTGGCGTCTCAGCGTCTTAGCAGGTGAGGATATCAACGAAACAGTCAGGTTGATCACCGATTTCAATCGCGATAATGAAAGCGGCGTGACGATCGACATGTTAGAGGTCAAGGCGAACACCCTCTCAAAGATCGAGAATACGGTTTCGGTGCTACCGGATGAAGTGAGTGCATACTTCGAGATCTCGACGGGAGAATCGTTTGTAGACCTCGTTACAGCGCTCGCACTTTCCGGTCAGAATGCAAAGATCCGGACGGGCGGTGTGACGAATGACGATTTTCCGTCGTCGCGAGACATCATAAGGTTCGTCCGAACTTGTATGGCGGCGAATGTGCCTTTTAAGGCGACTGCGGGGCTGCATCATCCGATCAAGTGCTTTAAGCCGCTTACGTATGCTCCAGATGCGCCCCAGGGAACGATGCACGGCTTCCTTAATACGCTTTTGATGACAGCTTTTGCCCGCGAGAGCTTTCGACCGTCGCTGCTTGAGGAGCTGATGGAAGAAGAGTTCGAAGAGGTCTTTTCATTCAGCGAGGCCGGCGTCGCGTGGCGAAGCGAATACTTCCTGACCACCGGCCATCTGCGCCTTCTGCGAATGCGTGGGATGCATTCGTTCGGCTCCTGCTCGTTCGAAGAGCCCGTCGGGGACCTGCAAGCACTCGGAGTTCTCTAACTAAAAACGGACGAATCGACGAAAACGTCCGAAATATTCAGAAAACACGCAAAAAATGTATAATACACAGAAAAGTTGAATAATATAGAGAAAAGATGCATATAACATGCGAAAGTCGTATATTGCAGAGAAAATATACAAATATCACGCAAAAGTTTTGAAAATGCGAGAAATGCTGCATAAAACAGCGAAAAGTTCCGCTTGATCAATAATACCGTCTATTGCCCCAACCGATCAAATAGTCACCACTATGGCGTACGAAATCAACGAAACACATGACCCGAACCTGAAAAGCTGGGTCGAATCCGCGAACGATCCGAATACGGATTTTCCGATACAGAATTTACCGTTCTGTATGTTTTGGCGTTCCGCCGAGAGCGAAGTGCCGCATCTTGGTGTAGCCATTGGGGATCAGATCTTTGACCTGCACCAGGCGATCGTCTCGGGGGTTCTGGGTACGGAATTCGAGGCGCTCGCAGAGGAGATCGAGCTGTGCGACCTCTCGTTCCTGACGGAGGTTTATGGTACCGAGATCCTCGCGGACCTGAGGAGCGCCGCCTTCGCCGTGCTGCGTGACGACGCGGATCAGCAGACGATCGAAGACTCAAAGTTCTTCCTCGTGCCGATGGAAAGCGCGGAACCGGAACTCTCTTTTGAGATCGGCGACTATACGGATTTTTACTGTTCGATATATCACGCGACGAATGTGGGGTCGATGTTTCGGCCGGACCAGCCTTTGATGCCGAATTATAAATACGTACCGATCGGGTATCATGGGCGGGCTTCGTCGATCGTTGTTTCGGGGACCGACATCAAGCGGCCGAAGGGGCAGAACCGGAGTGATGCCGATGCCCCGCCGGTGTTTATTCCGGCGAAGAATCTCGATTATGAAATGGAGCTCGGCTTTTTTGTCGGGAAGGGAAACGAGCTTGGGACTAGCATCCCGATCAGCGAGGCGGAGGAGCACATTTTCGGGCTGTGCCTCGTTAATGACTGGTCGGCTCGCGACATACAGGCGTGGGAATACCAGCCGCTCGGGCCGTTTTTGGCAAAGAGCTTTGCGACGACGATCTCGCCTTTTGTGGTTACGATGGAGGCTCTTGCACCGTTTCGAGTGCCGGCGTTCGAACGCGATGCGGACGACCCGCAACCGCTTGATTATCTGAGTGACGAGCAAAACGATAAGTTCGGCGGGCTGGATATCAAGCTCGAGGTCTATATTCAAACCGAGAAGATGCGGCAGGAAAACATCGAGCCGCACATATTGTCGCGGTCGAACCCGAAAGATCTCTACTGGACTATCGGGCAGATGCTGACGCATCACGCCTCGAATGGCTGCAACCTGCAGACCGGGGACCTGATGGCTTCGGGAACGGTCAGCGGCAAGGAAAAGAACGAACGCGGGTCGATGTTGGAATTGAGCTGGCGCGGCACCGAGCCGATCGAACTCCCGTCGGGCGAGACGCGTCGATTCCTCGAGGACGGCGACGAGGTGATAATGAAAGGCTATTGCGAACGCGAAGGCTTTCGCCGCGTAGGGTTTGGAGAATGCCGTGGACGTATTCTTCCGGCCGATTAGCACGAGCGTAGAGTTTGGATCAGCGGCCAGCGGGAAAAGTCCTGCTGGCCTCTGTGTTCTTGTCGGTCGCTGTGGTTAAATTGAAAGGTGATGGACGTAATTTCGGACAAATTTAGGGAAGAATGTGGCATCTTCGGGATCTTCGGGCATACCGAAGCTTCGACATTGACGCAGCTCGGTTTGTTTGCGGTGCAGCATCGCGGGCAGGAGGCTTGCGGGATCGTTTCAAGTGACGGCGAAGACCTTCATCAGTTTCGGTCGCAGGGCCTGGTCGCAGACGTTTTGACCGAAGACGTGCTAAAGCGGCTGAAGGGGAAAGCGGCGATCGGGCACACACGGTATGCCACCGCTGGCCGCAATACGATCAAGGAAGTCCAGCCGTTTGCCGTCACTTGTCAACACGGCCAGATCGCGGTTTGCCACAACGGCAACCTGCCGTTTGCGAATGAGAAGCGGAGGGAGTTAGAGAGTGCGGGTGCAATATTCTCTTCAACCTCGGATACTGAAACACTTCTGCACGGCATAGCCAGGACGCCGGCGACTAACGCTATCGAAGCGATCGAAGTCGTACTGAGGGAAACTGAGGGAGCTTTTTCCCTTCTTTTTCTTACGCCGACCTCGCTCATAGCCGTCCGTGATCCGAGGGGCTTTCGGCCCCTAGTTCTCGGAAAGCTGAATGATGCGTGGTGCGTTGCTTCCGAAACGTGTGCTTTCGATCTGATCGATGCCGAATACATTCGTGAAGTTGAGCCAGGCGAAATGATCGTTATAGATGAAGTTGGCCTGCGGACATCGAAGCCATTCGAATCGAAACCGCACTCGGTCTGCACGTTTGAGCATGTGTATTTTTCGCGACCGGATTCTACTATTTTCGGGAGATCGGTAAACGAATCACGTCACAAAATGGGAAAGCGGCTGGCGATCGAACATCCCGTAGAGGCCGACCTGGTTGTGCCGGTACCGGATTCCGGAGTCGCAGCGTCAATCGGTTTTGCGTCCGAGTCAGGCATCAACTACCGGCAGGCGATCATCCGCAATCATTATGTAGGACGGACGTTCATTGAACCGACCCAGTCGATACGGTCGTTCGGCGTTAGGCTGAAGCTCAACCCGATCAAGGACCTAATAAACGGACGCCGCGTCGTGTTGGTTGACGATTCTATCGTTCGCGGAACGACGTCAAAGAAGATCGTCCAGATGGTACGCGATGCGGGGGCGTCTGAGGTTCATATGCGTATCTCTTGCCCGCCCACTATAAGCCCGTGTTATTACGGCGTTGATACCCCGCGGAAAGCAGAACTTATCGCGGCTCAGATGTCGGTCGACGAGGTTTGCCGCTATATTGAGGCTGACAGCCTCGGGTACCTGTCACTGAAAGGAATGCTGGACGCGATCGGGTTCGATTCGAAGTCTTCGTGCAATGCTTGCTGGAGCGGTGTGTATCCTACGCTTATTGCAAACGGGGTTGCGGCGTGATTATCTCTTCTTTGTTGGCGGTTCTTTTTTGTCGCCCCAATAGAAGGCTTTCACGACAAGCACATAGACCAGGATCGATAGGCCCAGAAACACAAAAAAGAACACGACCATCCACGCCAGAAACGACATTTAGCCTGCCTCCTCTGCCACTATCGACTGTTCATCTTTGAGTCCATCGAGAAGCCTTGTCTTCCCGTGGTGTTCTAGGACGTGCTTGTAAATTACGGTCAACACCGCCACGACCGGGATCGCCAGAAACACACCCGGGATTCCCGCAACTTGTTCGCCAGCCAGGATCGCGATGATTATTAGAAGCGGATGCAGGTGGATGCCGCCGCGGACGATCCGGGGATACGAAACGTAGTCGTGAAAGATGCGCAGTATGCCCAAAAAAATGACAACGTAGATCGCCCTTGTCGGATATTGACCGAACGCGGCGGTCGCGGTCGCGATGATACCTATCGCTAATGGGCCAAGCAGCGGAACGAACTCGAAGATACCAGCAATTAGGCCAAGCAGCAACGCATATCGCAGCCCGATTGCCGAAAAGCCGATCGTGCAGATTATTCCGATAAGCAGGCAGGAGAGCAATTGAGCGCGGGTGTAAGCGGCTAGGGTCAGATTCACGTCTTGCACAACCGCTTCGGCCCGAATTCTCCAGCGTCCGGCCGGAAACATTCTCAAGATCGTTAATCGGATCAAGTTAGCGTCTTTCAAAAAGAAGAATGAAAGCACCGGGACGATGATCAGCCAGGGAAGATATGAAACCGAGTTAATGACGAAATTACCGAAGCCCTCGGTAATTCGTTGGCTGGCAAACGAGATCTGTTCGTTGACCTTTGTCTGAAGTTCTTCGGGTACTCTAAGTCGGTCGAATCGCCGATTCATGTCGTTAAGGGTCTGACGAATCGTTGCCGCGTAGACGGGTAAACTCGCCCCGAACTCTTTGCCCTGATCGGCGACGCGAGGAGCGATGTTTGCGATGCCCACTCCAACAACAGTGAACACGATCAAATATGAAAGAGCTATCGCCAGTGAACGCGGCATGAAACGTTCTAATCCGCGATTCTCAAAGGGCTTCCGGATAAAGCTGACCAGTGGAGCGATAAAATAAGCAAGAAGGACCGCCAGCATCAGAAAGAAGAAAAGATAGCCCAGGGACGAAACGAGGACGATGACGATGCCCGCCGCCAACATGAAGAGAAGAACGATGAGGATGGATCGGAAAATGACGGGAATCGAGAACGATTCCGAATCCAGAATGACCTTCATCGGACCTGCGGCATCGAATTCTATCTCGCGTTCCGCGATCGGATTTTTCTTATCAGGCAATTCCATAGAATGAATTTACCATACGGACCGTCCGCTGCTATTGATCATTTTCCGCCCTGTTTGCGTCAGGTAGGTCAGTCGAAGAATCGGATTTAGAGAAATCAGTGAAGGCGAAGCGATCTGTAAGCTTCTGCATCAATTCTGGTGGAAACTTAAAGTTTGATCCGAGAATTATCGCCTTGCCCTCATCCGAGATCTTCCGTCGGTTAGTTTCGAGTGGTGTATTTTCATTAACAAAAACGCGGTCGTCGCCGTCCATCATTCCCCCGTCCTTACGCCGAAAAACATAAATAAAATCGAAGTCCGCCGTCCGCATCGCTTCAATATCGCCATCAAATGACGGCGGTATAGGGGTCGCTAGCTGTTTAGACTCGCTTTGCTCATTAGCTGAGTTCATTATCCGAGGGTTGGGCCCGCAACCAAGGGTCACCACGCAAGTCAGCAAAGCTGCTGCCACGAGGGATGCTTGCCTCTGAAACTTTTCGTTCGCCATTTAGTTCACCTTCGGTTCGCCTTCGTCGTCCTTTGGATCCGCGTCTGCGTTTGCTTTTCGTTCTTCTTCATCGAGCAGGCGTTTTTCTTCTTCGGTTTCCTGTTCGCCGCCGAGCACGGGCGGGTCGCCCTTCGATTCACGGATCTTGACGATCCGAGCCTCATCGTCTTCGTAGACAATGTCGCCCCACCCGCTATCGAGAAGCTTTGCGATCATTTGTTCATTCTCTTTCGCATCAACAAACACATAACGCGCCCCAAAGCGTTCACGGATAAGCGGGCCCGCTTCGGCTGTTTGTCCCGATGTGATCTCAAGGAGCAATTTGTAAAGATCCGGGTTCTCTGAATACAAGTAATTCGGGTCGAGCCCGTAGACGTATGAATTGTTCGTATTCAAGAAAAACAGCTTTGGAAAATCATCCCAGTTGGCGTTGAAGATCCTCTCCCCGGTGGGGATATTCGAGCCGCCATCGGAACCGAGGGAGGCCGCCCACTCCATAGACCGTCGATAACGGTCATCTGATTCGTTGCCCGCGATCGTTCCGATCAGACCGCCGTATTCAAGACCGAGTCGCTGAAGCCCGACCATGTTTACCATGAAGATGACGATAAGTATGATCCCGAGGGACCAAACTGCCGCCTGTTCGAGAGATGCTTTAAAGTTCTCTGAAGCTGTCTTAGTTGCGTCCAAGTAGGGTTCGATCTCGCGTTTGAAGTGTTCGGGAAGAAGAATGACAGGTTTGATGAGGAATGCGCGCCAACTAAACGCAGCAAAAAGAACCGCGAACGGCGGAAAGTATTCTGCAAAACGCTTTGAGCGGAATTGTGCTGCAAGCAGGATCGAAACGAACACCAAGAAGAAAGTCGCTTTCTCGGGCAACTTGCCGTTCCTTGGCATAAAAAGGATGTATCCAGCGAGCATCGCTACCATTGCGACCGGAAAATTGGTGAGAAGTTCCATTCCCGTGTACGGATACCACTCTCCGCCAACGGCAACGGCAAAATCGCTCCCGACTTTGAACTTCGTCCAGAAGTGTTCCAGAAAAAGGGTAATATTGTTCGGAAAATACGGGTTGATGACATTGCCGAGGATCATTCCGGCTGTAGCGTACGCAAGTGGATGCCATTCAAATTTACGCTCGTTCCACGCGATGATCATCACCCAGATAACCGCAGCGATCCATAATAGTGGAAACAAACTGTACGTCCAGACAAATGCGAACATCAATGGTAAGAGCCAGATATATTTTCGCTCAAAAAGAAGGTAAATGCCGGCGATCGTGATGATGATCGTCAACGGCGGTGCCTTTGCCATGTTCATCCGGTAATAGAACATATTGGCACAGGATAAAATCGCCCCCAGCCAGATCAACGAATAACCGACGCGATATCGATGGACCAGCCAGTACACCGAAAATACCGCCAACGTTGAGAAAACGATGGCGGCGACCTTGGCGGCCATCACCGGCTCGAAGAACCAAAGAAAAGGTATTTGAAGTAAATGGAAAAGGAAATGATGATCGTTATAGCTGTCAGGGCCAAGTACCGTTAGGGGCAGCCACCCGAAAGTCGGCAGCCAATTGCCGGACGAAAGACTTTCCCACAGTAACTGGCTCCATCGAATGTGATAGTAGCCGTCCCAGTCTCCGCAGCAGATCGCCGAAGTTCGGGTTTGCAGAAAACTCATCACCATCGCGATAGCCAGAAACGCAAAGATCAAATACACCATCCGAGTGGCGTCTTCAGTCTCAAGATATTCTTTCCACGTTTGCGTCTTCGAGGCCGTTTCGCTTTGAACCGACTCCGCACGAACTTCGGATCCATTTTCGAGGTTTTCTTCCATTAATTATCACCGAGAGATACTCATTTTGCGAGGAAATTAAATCAAAAAAGTATCACGAAATCGGACCAAATATCTACTTCGGACTTACAGAGGGGCGTTGCTGGAAAATACATTGTTGATATTTCTCTTTTCGATATCTAGAATCAAAGATTCGCTATGTATCCTAAAGGAAATATTTTTATACCGGCACCTCACGGCAAACTCGAAGCTATCCTGAAGGAGCCGGCGGAAGACCGCATCGGCGTCGGAATGGTTTGTCACCCGCATCCGATGGGTGGCGGAACGATGCACAATAAAGTCGTTTTCCGTGCAGCCGCAGGGCTTGTCGACGCCGGCCTGACTACGCTTCGATTCAATTTTCGCGGCGTAGGGGCCTCAACGGGTGTTCACTCTGAAATTCCGGGCGGGTTAGAGGACGTGCGAACGGCTATCGACTATCTTCATCAAGAATATGACGATGACATAACGCTTGCGGGGTTTTCGTTTGGGGCCCGAACCGGAGTGGAAGTAGGGGCGAATGATGACCGAGTCAAACGGTTAATTAGCATTGGAACGCCAGTCGACAAATACAGTGACTTCGAATTTTTGAATAGTGTTCGCAAACCAATTCTATTCGTCCACGGCGACAGTGATGAATTCGGAGCGGAAACGAATATTCGCGTGCTGTATGAGCGGGTCGCGACGGTAACAAATGCCGAATTGGTTATCTTCGAAGACTGCGGGCATTTTTTTGACGAGCATTTGGATCAACTTCGCGAATCGGTCCGAGAATGGACCGCGAGACAGCTCGCCTCGGCAAACTAACCTATGGAAACTCCAAAGAAACCGATCTCGGACGTTAAGAATGAAGAGCGGAACGCAGCGATTCGGCTGACGATGATGCCTCGTGACACAAATGCCCACGGCACAGTTTTCGGCGGCATCATACTGAGTTACATCGACGTCGCCGGCGGAGTGGAAGCGGTCCGTCACACCCGACACGAACGATTTGTGACTGTCGCAATGAAGGAAGTGATCTTCCACGAGCCGGTATTTATGGGCGATCTCGTGAGCTTCTACGCGGATACGCTTAATGTGGGGCGGACTTCGATATCTATCCACGTGATCGTCGAAGCTGAGCGGTTCGGCAAACAAGGCCAAAAGGTGAAGGTGACCGAGGCTGAAGTTGTGTATGTTGCGATCAATGAGTCAAGAGAAAAGGTCTCAATTGGATCCATATAAATGCCTACTTGGAAGCTCGAAATAGAATACGAGGGCACTCGATATCGCGGTTGGCAAATACAGCACAACGCGAAATCGATACAGGGTGAGCTTCAGGCCACAGCCCGTGAACTTTTTGCTTCAAAGTTTGAACTCTTCGGTGCCGGCCGCACGGATGCGGGTGTTCACGCTCTGCATCAGATCGCACACCTAAAAGTGCCGGACTTACAGGCGAATGTAACGCCACGGCAGATCCAGCATGGTTTCAATGACTTGTTACCGCATGACATAAATATTTTAAGGGTCTCCAACGCGCCGGACGATTTCCACGCACGGCACGATGCGGCCTATCGTCAATACATATACAAGATATCAAGGAGGCGAAATGCGTTTGCTAAGAGTTTGGTGTGGTGGATCAAGGATGATCTGGATGCCAAAGCTATGGCCGAGGCGGCTAAACTGCTGGTCGGCAAGCACGATTTCAGGTCCTTTTGTGAGATCGAAGAAGGCAAGAAGCAGTCGACGATCGTCAACGTTCAACTGGCCGAAGTGTTTGTAGAAGGCGATCTGATATGTTTTCGGATCGGTGCCTCGCACTTCCTTTGGAAGATGGTGCGCCGGATCGTCGGCATGCTCGCCGAGGTCGGCCGCGGCAGTATTACCTTCGACGCATTTGAACGGCTCCTGAAGTTCGAATCGAACATTCCGGCGAAATACACAGCGCCGCCCTCCGGCCTTTACCTCGAAGAAGTTCGATATAAAGGGAGATAGTCGTCGATGGCAAAGTTGCGTTCGCAGACGTGTTATGCGAACTTTGAAGGACAACACACTACAGAACTAATAGATGGAGAGATGACTTAATGCCAACAATTACGGCTGAAACTGCGAGTGGAAAGGTCGCATTTGCTTGCGACGAGGGAAAGAAACTGGTCCTTTGTCTGGAGGACAACGGTGTAGATATTCTGCATCGTTGCGGCGGAAACGCCAGATGTACGACGTGCCGGGTCGAGATCCTTGCTGGTGACCCCGGCGAGATCGGTGAGCCTGAAAAACTTGTTCTTGCAACGAAAACAGATCTTACAGAGAACACTCGGCTCTCGTGCCAGATCAAGCCGATCGACGACCTGCACATAAAGGTTGTCCGCCAGGCAAGCGTAGAAGGAATTGATGCCGGCCCAAGGCCCACTGATTAGGTCGAACCGAGCTGAATTTCTGACGTCCCTGCAATCTGTTATAATTACGGTTCTGGGATAGGTTTCGAAAGGAGAAATACGATGGGTTTGAATACAACTTACAAAGCTAAATCATTTGACCTTAACGATCTGACGGGCATTTCCAACGAGACGTTGGCGATGCATTTCAAATTGTACGAAGGCTACGTTACCAACACGAATACCCTGAACGAGAAGATCGCCGAACTGATCAAGGGTGGCGAACTTGACGCGACAAAATCGGCAGCGTTCAGCGAGCTGAAGCGTCGATTCGGATTTGAATACAACGGTATGGTGCTTCACGAATATTATTTCGACAATATGAAGAAGCATGGTACCGGTGACCCAAACAGTGATAACGCATTTCGAAAGGCGGCAGAAGGAAGCTTCGGAAGCTACGACGTGTGGAAGGCTGATTTCGTCAATACGGGTAAGATGCGAGGTGTTGGCTGGGCCGCAACGTATCAGGATCCTTCAAATGGAGCTTTATCGAACCATTGGATAAACCTCCACGAGACCGGGAATGTGGCTGGCTATAAGCCGATCCTCATAATGGACGTTTGGGAACATGCATTCCTTAAGGACTATGCTCCGGCCGAACGGCCAAAGTACATTGAGGCATTCTTTGCGAACATCGATTGGGATGTTGTGAGTTTGCGGCTTTCGACTGCCGGAGGAGCGACTGCGTAATTGCGGTCGCGAAGTGTTAAAATCTAAGGGTGGGCACGTTTTCATGGACCGATCTTATTTGGCTGTCCAGTTGTGTCCACCCTTAATGCTATATGATCGAGGAACAGGTTTTAGTAACAAAGTTTTTGAATCGGAAAGGGCGGGAGCGAATCAAAAAGCCGGACTGGCTGAAGATCAAACTCGGCGATCCGAAGAATCAGAATGCCGTACTTGAGCTTATTGATGGGCTCAATCTCCACACGGTTTGCCAAGAGGCGAAGTGCCCGAATATTTTCGAATGTTGGACCGATAAAACGGCGACCTTTATGCTCGGCGGTGACACCTGTACGCGGCATTGTGGCTTTTGTGCGGTAAATAAAGGCAAACCGATGGACCTCGATCCGATGGAACCGACCCACGTTGCCGAAGCGGTAAAACATCTTGACTTGAAACACGCTGTAATAACCTCGGTAAACCGAGATGACCTGCCAGACGGCGGTTCGATGCATTGGGCAGAGACGATCACTAAGGTCCGAGAAATGAACTCGGAATGCAAAGTCGAGGTGTTAATACCGGACTTCAACGGAGACGAGAGAGCGTTAAGCAATGTGTTAAGAGCTCGTCCTGACGTACTGAACCACAACACTGAAACGATCGCGCGGCTCTATCGCCGGGTCCGCCCTGACGCGAAATATGCTCAGACACTTGAGCTGTTAGAGCGATCGGCTCATTGGCGAGATACGCAGCAACCGGCAATGAAGACGAAGAGCGGGATCATGGCCGGGCTCGGAGAGACTTTCGAAGAAGTTGTCGATCTAATGAAGGACCTGCGCTCGGTTTCGTGCGATATCATGACCATCGGCCAATACCTTCAGCCCTACGAAAAACGTCTTCCGGTTGAACGCTACGTAACTCCTGAAGAGTTTGCCGAATGGAAGAAGATTGGTCTTACAATGGGCTTTAAACACGTGGAATCTTCACCGTTGACCCGAAGTTCATACCACGCCCGTGAACAGGTCGTATCGTAACGGTCATCGATCACGGAGAGAAATGTGAGCAAGATTTCATGATATCGATCTTGCTCCGCGCGTTTTTTGGTTTATCCTCCTGCAGCAATCGTGACCTCCAACAACCGAAACGTTAGGCCCGACATTCGCCCTTTTTATTCATGAAGTACGGTCTCATTGCCGGCAACGGCCATTTTCCATTTCTGGTTATCGAGGGTGCGAAAAGTGCCGCAGTTGAATTGTCTGTGATCGCGATCACGGAAGAGACCGACCCTCAGATAGACCGCGTCGCCGAGAATGTTAAATGGGTCAATATTGGCCAGCTCGGCAAGATGATCGAATTCTTCAAGAATGAAGGGGTAGGTCAGGTGATCATGGCCGGTCAGGTAAAGCACGTTCAGATCTTTTCGGGAGCTGTACCAGACATGCGGATGCTGAAGATGTTGTGGAGCTTGCCGAAGCGAAACACTGACTCCCTCATAGGTGGGGTAGCTGCGGAGATGGCAAAAGACGGCATTGAGCTCATCGATTCCACGTTTTTCATCAAAGACCAACTCGCAGGCAAGGGTCTGTTGACGCGTCGCAAACCGACGAATATAGAAGCAGAGAATATCGAATATGGACTTCAGGTCGCTTCCGAGATAGCACGACTTGACCTTGGGCAGACGATAGTAGTCCGAGCGAAGGCATGCGTCGCCGTAGAAGCGATGGAAGGCACCGACGCGACAATCAAGCGTGCCGGAGAACTTGCAAATGGAAACCTCACTGTTGTGAAGGTTGCCAAGCCCGATCAGGATATGCGTTTTGACGTTCCAGTTGTCGGCGTTCCAACTATCGAGACGATGATAAAGGCAGGGGCCACCTGCCTTTCCGTGACCGCCAATAGAACGCTCATATTTGATCGCGAAGAGATGCTTGACCTCGCCAACCGGAACAAGATCGCGATAGTCGGATCTTGACAGGAAACAATTTGCTGGCGCATCGCGTATTAGCCAATTGATCTCAAGATATCAATAAGAAAAACTCCATGAAAAAATACTTATTTTCTTTTGTCTTCGCCATCAGCTTGCTGATGCCGTCCGCCGCTATTGCACAAACAGCGGTCAGGATCACACCCGCTGAGAGAAAGATCGCCGAGACGATCAAGGCCGACAGACTCAGCAACTGGCTGCATTTTATCTCATCCGACGCGATGGCCGGACGCGACACGCCTTCGCAAGGCCTTGATATTACGGCAGAGTTTCTCAAAATGAAACTTTCGCGTTGGGGGTTTAAGCCCGGCGGCGACAACGGTACCTTTTTCCAGAAGATGAACTTAAAGGTCGAATCCGTGAGTCCGGCTAACAATTCGCTTCGGATCGGAGACCAGAGTTACGGGCTGAATTCGGATTTCTTTCGCATGGCAGGAAATGGATCCGCGAATGGCGAGATGGTGTTTGCAAGCCATGGTTGGATGGTAAAAGCCAAAAATATTGATGCATATGGCGGAGTAGACGTTAAAGGAAAAATAGTCGTTCTATACGATAATGGATTTCCGAACCAGTCGACGGTTACCCGTATGCCGTCCGGCGTGACCGATGCGGACCTGACCGGTACCAAAGGAACTGATTGGGCTGACCCAGTGACATATGCCTCTCAGAGTGGTGCAGCAGGTGTCGTCCTGGTGGCATCGCCGACAGTTGCAAACTCTTGGGGCCAGATTCGGAATTTCTTTTCTCGCGGCAGCATGTATGTTGAAGGGCTGCGTGAGGCTCGTCCTGGGGCGGCCTCCACAATGCCGATCGTCCTAGCGTCGACCAAGGTTGGCGACGCGATCTTTGAAGGACAATCGTCCGCCCGTGATTCTGCGACAGCGTTTTCGATAAACCGAAATGTGTCTATAGCGACGGGAAGCAATTCAGAGACGAAGACGACACAGAATGTTGTTGCGATCTGGGAAGGTGGCGATCCGGTACTAAAAAACGAAATGGTCGCGATCGGAGCTCACTATGATCACGTAGGTACTAATCAGAATGCCCCGGGCGACGACAAGATCTGGAACGGTGCGGACGATGACGGTTCTGGAACGATAGGTGTACTGGCCATAGCCGAAGCCCTGGCGGTGTCTAAAGTGCGGCCGAAACGTTCAATACTATTTGTCTGGCATGCGGGCGAGGAAAAGGGGTTGTGGGGAGCGGAATACTTTAACAAATTCCCGACTGTCGATATCAAGAATGTGATCGCACAGCTCAATATAGATATGATAGGCCGTAGCCGGATGCCGGGCGATTCGAACGAAAAGAATAAGGATCTATCGGGACCGAATGAGGTATACGTAATCGGTTCAGAAATGATGAGTTCGACCCTCGGATCAATCACCAAGGGAACTAACGCGGGTTACGAGAAGTTAGACTATAACCTGAAGTATGACGATCCGAAAGACACGAACCGATTCTTCTTTCGATCAGACCATTTCCATTATGCCGTCAATGGCATTCCGATCGTTTTCTGGTTTACAGGGGTTCACGAGGATTACCATCAGCCGGGCGATCATGCCGACAAGATCGACTACCAGAAAATGGAAAAGATATCCCGTACGATCTTTTTGACAATGTGGGAATTGGCGGATCTGAAACAGCGTCCTGCAGTGGACAAGGTATTGCCGCCTGAGCTAACACGGCGATAGACAGCGGCCGAAGTTAAGCGAAAAAGGCTGCCTTACGATAAGGCAGCCTTTTTCTATACGAACCTGCGATTATTGATGGTCTCTCATCTACTTAAAGACGAAACCGATCCCGAAACGGACATTGTGATTCGTGCCGTTGTCAAAAAAGACGGGGTTGTAGTCAACCTGAATCAACCGAAGGTCGACTCGGTTGTTGAGCTTGATATCAACGCCGCCACCGATCGCTGCTGCAAAACCGGTCTCGCTTAGCGTTGAGTTCAGTCCGGTGCAGTCCACTCCGACAGAGCAGTTTAGGTTTGAAACCTTGACGCGGCCGTGTCCGGCCCCCGCCAAGATATGCCCAAACGGTTTGACGCGTTTCTCCGTCGAATTATCCTTCAACTGCAATCCGCCGAGGAAATTATAGAGCGAGGCATCGGCGTCGAAAGAAACGTTCCCGCCTGGAGGGGAAAAATTAAATGAGCGTCCCTTATAAGCGCCCGAAAAGTCAGCCTTTACGCCAATGTATCGGCTAACATTGTAAACACCCGAAACGTTGAAGCCATTAAAGCTCTCGCGATCGCGGACAAATGAATCAAAGTCGCCCGGGTCTACACCCGCATCGACCTGTTGATTAGAATAACCGACAAAAAATTCTGCCTTTTTGTAATCATCCGCTTGAGCGAATGCAGAAACAGCCGTGAGTGCGAATACGCTTAATTGAAATAATATTTTCTTCATAATGATTAAAACTCCTTCAGAAAAATAACGTTTCATCGAACAAAAGAATGCCCGACAAATAATTAACGCGTAATTAGCCGAGCATTTGTTTCCTTTTAAGGAACTATTTTTAGAAGCGGGGCGGGCGGTTACGTTGCCTATGCCAAATATGCGGTTAGGAACTAGGAGGCGGTTCCGTTACGGCATATTTAGTTGCCGATATGCCTCAGATCTCGTGATTCCTAGAAGTTTTGCGGCCTGTTTCAAGGCGTTCTTGCGGATCATTCCTTCAGATTCAAGACGATAAACGATCTCGGAGATTGATCGGCCCGAGATTTCCAGGTTGCGGGCATCATCTCTCGAGATCATTAGCACGAATTCGCCCCGTATCTTCGATTCTTTGATCGTTGAGATCAGCTCTGAAAGGCTCCCGCGAATGACTTCTTCGTGCAGTTTTGTTAATTCCCGAGCGACCGCGGCCTTGCGATCGCCAAGCATTGCTTCGCAATCGGCCAATGCAGCAGCAATGCGATGCGGGGATTCGTAAAAGACGACCGTAGCAGGAATATCCTTGACTTCCATCAAGCGTTTTCTGCGTTCGCTTTTTTTCGAGGGCAGAAAGCCGCCGAAGAAAATAGCGTCGGTCGGAAGTCCAGATATCGTAACGGCAGCGACAAATGCGGTCGGCCCTGGAACGGAGACAACCTCAATGCCTGTCTCGACCGCTTTCGCGACCAAACGAAACCCTGGGTCGTTTATAGCAGGCGTTCCAGCATCAGACACGATTGCTACGGAACGGCCTTCTAAAAGATCCGAACAGAGCTCTGCGGCCCGCTCAGCTTCGTTGTGTTCATGAACGCTGATCAGTTTATTCTTTATCGAAAGAGCTTTGAGCAGTTTGCCGGTGTGGCGTGTGTCCTCGCATGCGATTATGTCGACTGTTTTAAGAGTCTCTATCGCGCGAAGGGTTATGTCCTGAAGATTCCCGATAGGCGTGGAGACAACGAATAGTTTTCCGAACATAATCTTGGTCGAGGGCCGTCATTAGGATAACCCACCCTTGAGCCAAAAGAGAAAAACGCCCGGACGAAGGGGCCCGGGCAATTCGGCTGTTACTGCTGTCTACTTCTTAAAACGGCCAAGGAAAGCGTCCCGTCGGGAAGCGCGTTCCAGTATTACGCTGATTGCGGTTTCGGTTATTGTAGTTATAGCCGTAGGCCTGACCGATCAGGTTCACATCCCTGCGCATCGAGTTCCACTGCCCATTTAGATTGCCCATTCGAGCATTCCGAAGAGCAATGTCGAGCCTCGACGCAGAATCCAGCAGACGCCGTGCTGCGTCCTCACTGTTACGCATGTTTCGGCCGTTGCCATACTTGTCTTCAAAATGATCAGCTGCCCGGCGAAAATCGCCCGCAAGCTGCTTTAGGTCATCGTTTACGTATCCGCCCCGGTTTCCCCATCCGCTTCGACGATCATTACGGTTATCGACTCGGTTATCGACCTGCCGTTCAAAATCACGGCTGCGATCCTTAAGATTGCGGGCCACACGTCGCAAATCGCGATTCTGTCCGCCATAATATGGGCCATTATTTGGGTACCACTGCGCCGATGCGACCACTGGCAGCGCCATGATTACCAATGAAAAGGCACCAATTGTGAATAACTTGCTGATTCGGTTCATATCCATCTCCTTTTGAAATTTTCGCAATGGTATTGCCACTGCCCGCAATAGATATGGCAAAGCTTATGCCACATTCTGCGTCATTTTCGGAAGGCGGAATAAATTTAACTATTTCAATAGATACGCCTGCAACGGCGACGACACATCAGAAAACCCCGGAAGTAGTTACTTCCGGGGTTAACCATTTGGTAGGTGAATGTTTGTAAACGTTGAGCTATTGGCCTAGAGCCGTAGCTGCATTCAAACGCCCGCCGGACACTATCTTCCCTTTGAGCGT
Organism: Pyrinomonadales bacterium; assembly: GCA_038212935.1. Lineage (GTDB taxonomy): Bacteria > Acidobacteriota > Blastocatellia > Pyrinomonadales > Pyrinomonadaceae > OLB17. The sequence goes on from JBBQTV010000021.1 coordinate 22,388, forward strand.
ATCAATGGGATCGCCAGAGCTTAAGATCCGCTCACGCAATTCTTCGACCGTTAGGTCCGGTTCAGCGGCAAGTATGAGAGCTGCGATGCCCGCCACATGCGGAGTAGCCATCGACGTTCCCGACGCTTCACGGTATGCCTCACGCAGCCAGGTGGAAACGATATCTTTACCAGGTGCGGCAACGTGAACCGTTTTCGCTCCGTAATTTGAGAACGAAGCAAGCAGGTCACCTTTATCAAGGGCGGCTACGCTAATGACGTTCGGCAGGTCATAATTGGAAGGGTAGTGCTTACGTTTGTCGTTATCAGTTGATGAATTGCCGGCAGCGGCGACAAAAAGGATGCCTTGTTCACCGGCGGCACGGATAGCGTCTTCCAGAGCCTTCGAGTACAGCGTCGAACCCCAACTCGCACTGATTATCCTTACGTTGACACCTTTCTGTTTTCGGTCAACTGCATAGTTGATAGCCTCGATGGCATCCTTGGTCGTGCCGAATCCACCCCGGCCCAGGAACTTGAGCGGCATTATCTTCGCCTTCCAATTAATTCCTGCGATGCCCAACTGATTGTCCGCCTCTGCACCAATAACGCCAGCACAATGCGTACCGTGGCCGTTGTCGTCCATAGGGTCGGAGATATTCGAAGTTGCGTCAAAGCCATAGCGATCGTTGAAAGTTCCGAGCTGCTCATCAGAGTACTGGGGAATATTGTCTGGCCTGATCCACATATTGTTGCGTAGGTCCGGATGCGTGTAATCAACACCCGTATCCAAAACCGCAATTACTATATCTTCACTGCCCTTGGTCTTTGACCAAGCCTTTAGAGCGTCGATGTGTGCACCCTTCTTCCCGCCAGTCGTTCCATCGTTGTTAAGTGCCCATTGATCGGCAAAGTGTGGGTCGTTAGGCCCGGAAACAGGAGCGTCGAGCGCGGCGGCCACTTCGCGAAACTCTGGCAAGTCAACCTCAATTCTAAAGTTCGGCTCAGCGTATTCGACAAGATCCGTCAATGCTCGGTATTCCGATGCCACCGTCTCAGGATCGGCATTGTCGAGATCGTCGATCGATTTCAGCCCACGAACCAGTTCGAGTTTGTCTTCGATGCGGTCATTGTTCCGGCCGACAAGCCGGTCTATCTGGCTTTTAGTTACATTTGGCTTGAACCGGACCAGAACCTCGGGCTCGGAATCGGCGCGGTCCAACTTAACAGTCGTTGGTCTTGCCGCCGACCGTTTAAGGTCGCGTGTTTCTGACATCGCCGGCCTAAGACCGGATTTCCACCGATCCAATTGACCGAGAACGGCAGCCATCGTAACGATAATCGCCGCAATCCCAAAATGTATCCAGATATTCTTTCGATTCATACTTCAAATCTCCAATTAGCCAGTAAAGCAATAATGATGCCTTAACCCCGGATTCCGTTAGTAGACTATGACGTGATTCTTTCCGCCGAATCCTTTGAGCCTGACCTGGTATTTATCGGCACGATATTCATAGTCCTTGCCGCCAGCCGTTAAACGGATCTTCCACCCATTTGCAATCATCTGCGCCGCCATTTCGTCGGCTTCCGGTGCTCCAAGCGACATGTCTGCAAACTCAGTCGAATCGACGGAAGATACGGAAATGTCGCCCTTGCTTACGTTCAGCCGTTCGGCAAGATCCTGCTTGGCGCGATCAGTAGCACTTTCTTTATTAAAACTCATCGTTAATTACTCCTTAATTCTGCTCTTTTTACGATGAATAGTCAACGAATGTTCCGTCTCCAAAGTCACATCGGGGCACTGCCCGGAATATGGGGCGGGGCGGCGTAACGAGCTATTTCCACGACCGCCGGAACGATATATATTCCACATGCAGCACCAAGTACCGCACCAGTGACGAACCGCGTCAGATGATTGTTATCCCAAACGCCGAAAATGGTGAGTGACCAATCGATCGCCATCGGGAAGATCGAGGCGATCAGCCAAGTTCGCGGCATGGGGTCAATATTCTCGACACGGCGCCAAAGCGGATAAGCCAAAACGCCAGCCGCCAAACCAAAGTAAACTCCAAAGCATCGCGAACAGACCCCGAACTGATGCGTGCCGATGTGGAATGAACGATCTGGTATCTGATGGCATATGTAGCCGAAAAACGAGAAAACGGCGGTTCCTAGCGAACTGTCAGCCAAGTTTGAGATGATCGCCGGCGAGGCGGTTGCCAAAAGCCACGCCACAGCTATCACTGCGATAGCTACCCATACTCGATACGCCTGGCCGATGAGCTGCTTTTGTACGATTTCGGACATTTGGAGGTCGGATTGCAGTCGGCTATTTATCCAGAGTCTGAGAATTCAACAAAGCCTTTTCTGTTTTCAGGATGTGGCTGGTGGTCTGTATGACGGTATCGGGATTCAGCGATATTGAATTAATGCCGCGTTTGACCAAAAACTCTGCAAACTCAGGATAATCTGAAGGTGCTTGTCCGCAAATGCCAATCTTTTTGCCCGCCCGGTTCGCAGCGTCAATGGCCATTGCGACCATTTTCTCGACCGCCCCGTTTCGTTCGTCGAATAGATGGGCGACCATTTCGGAATCACGATCGAGGCCGAGAGCGAGTTGGGTCAGGTCATTCGAACCGATCGAATATCCGTCGAAAACCTTCAGGAATTCATCCGCAAAAACCACGTTGGCCGGCAACTCGCACATTGCGTATATTTCAAGGTTGTTCTCACCCTGCACAAGGCCGTACTCAGCCATCAGGGCTATAACTTTTTCACCTTCCTCGACAGTCCGGCAGAACGGGATCATCGGTTTGATGTTGATCAGTCCCATATCTTCGCGAGCCCGTTGTAGCGCCAGGCATTCAAGCCGAAACCCGGCCTTATACCGGTCGTCGTAATAGCGGGATGCACCGCGAAAACCGATCATCGGATTTTCTTCGTGAGGTTCGAATTCACTTCCACCGATGAGCATCGCATACTCATTGGATTTGAAATCGGACATCCGCACGATGACCGGTTTCGGATAGAAAGCAGCCGCGATCCGGGCGATCCCTTCGGCTAGTGAGCGAACGAAGAATTCCTTCGGATCCTCTTCAAGAATACGTCTCGAAATGAGTTCAACGTCATCTTTCTTTTTCAGGTCCGGGTAATTGACCAATGCCATCGGATGTATACCGATTAGATTATTTATGATGAACTCCAGTCGGGCCAAGCCGACTCCATCATTGGGAAGGCGAGAGACAGCAAATGCGTTGTCCGGATCGCCGACGTTCATCATAACCTGTGTCCTCGGCCGTTCGGTGTCAGTGATCTTGTCTTTCCGAACCTTGAAATCTACGTTGCCGTAGTAAATATGGCCGATGTCGCCCTCTGCGCAAGAAACCGTGACTTCGCTGCCGGGCTTTATCTTCTCTGTTGCGTCACCCGTACCCACAATGCACGGTATACCGAGTTCGCGACTGATGATCGCGCTGTGACAGGTTCGTCCGCCGCGTTCGGTGACTATTGCCGATGCGCGTTTCATTATCGGTTCCCAAGCGGGGTCAGTCATGGTGGTGACGAGAATTTCGCCTTCCTGGAAGGCAGTGATCTTGGATGCATCAAGCATCACGTGAGCCGTACCCGTACCTATCTTTTGGCCGACCGCCACGCCTGAAGAAAGCGGTGCACCGTGGTTTCCCGTCAACTCGTAGGTTTCTATGTAGTTATCTTTATTTTGTGCGTGAACGGTCTCAGGCCTTGCCTGTAGGATAAATAGTTCGCCGGTCACGCCGTCTTTTGCCCACTCGATGTCCATCGGCTGATGCTTGCCGGCAAGCTTTGAATAATGGTCTTCGATCGCACATGCCCATTTCGCCAACTGCAGAACCTCAAAACCTGCCAGGCAGAAGCGATTTCGCTGCGATTCCACGACGGGCCGAACCTGCGTCCCGGAGCTATCATCGGCAAAGACCATCTTTACTTCTTTGACACCGAGTTTGCGGGTGATTATGGGCCTAAAACCAAGTTTAAGCGTGGGCTTAAAAACGATCCATTCGTCTGGCGTGGCCATACCTTGGACGACCGCTTCTCCTAGTCCCCAGGCGCCATTTATCACTACTGCTTCGCGAAATCCGCTTTCAGTATCTAGGGTGAAGATCACCCCAGAACAGGCAGTGTCCGACCTGACCATCGGTTGCACGCCGATAGATAGAGCAACATCGAAATGGTCGAAACCTTTCGCAGTCCGATATGAAATCGCACGATCGGTCCAAAGCGAGGCGTAGCATTCGCGGCAAGCTTCAATCAACTTTAGATCCCCCCGGACATTCAGGATCGTGTCCTGTTGGCCCGCAAAGGATGCGTCCGGAAGGTCTTCGGCGGTTGCCGATGAACGCACCGCGACTTCGCAGGCCTTTTTGCCGAAACGATCGCAGAGACGATGATATGACTCGCAGATAGCTGCTTCAAGTTCGGGCGAGAACGGTGCCTCGAGCATCATCGTCCTTGCCTCGCTACCCACTCGGGCGAGCTCATCCAGGTCGTTGACGTCCAGTCCCTTTAAGAGTTTTTTCAGTTTGCCGCGAAGCCCATTTGTATCGAGCAACTTATTGTACGCGTGGCTTGTGGTAGAAAAACCGTCAACCGCGCGTACGCCTTGAGTAGTCAGTTCGCGGAACAATTCGCCGAGGCTGGCGCATTTGCCGCCAACGATAGCCACGTCACCGGCGCCAACTTCGCTTAGGTCAAGGACGAGAGGTGTGTTTTCCGTCATGGTATTAGTGTGTGAACGCTCCTAACCGCCTATAACGCTGACGCAGAATGGCCTACACTCTGAAACGACGTGGCAGGTCTAGAACCTGATCACTGCGTCGGGGCCGCCTTCTACATGAACCGTATCCACAAAGCGGATGCTCTTGGCGTCCGTAGTCATGACGACGGAGTGTGTGCGTTTGCCTTCGCCAAAGAAACGGACACCGCGGAGCAGTGAGCCATCGGTCACGCCCGTGGCAGCGAAGATGATCTTCCTGCCGGGAGCCAGGTCGTTGGTGTCATAGACCTTATACGGATCCGTGATCCCCATTCCCTTTATACGTTCAATAACCTCTTCTTTCGGAGGAACTTTTGACCGGTCGACGCCTAGCCTCTCGGGATCAAAGACGAACTTAGATAGTATTTCGCCATTTAGACACTTCATTGCGGCAGCAGTGATTACGCCCTCGGGAGCTCCGCCGATTCCCATAAGGGCATGAATATTGGTTCCGGCGACCGCGGCGGAGATTCCTGCCGAAAGGTCGCCATCGGAGATAAGCCTGATACGCGCACCGGTCGCACGGACGGCGTCTATCAATTCCTTGTGCCTGGGCCGGTCGAGACAGATCAC